>CAYNGS010000121.1:0-7638 GCA_964396625.1 uncultured Flavipsychrobacter sp. | reverse complement strand
TATCGGGGTTCCAACAGCAGGTTGAACAGAAAGAAGTTTTATTAAATTTTCATACTCCTGCTTGAGGGTAGGATACTTTTTTATTAACCTTTTAAGCTGCTTATCAAAAAACGGAAGTGA
Source organism: uncultured Flavipsychrobacter sp. (assembly GCA_964396625.1). Classification (GTDB taxonomy): domain Bacteria; phylum Bacteroidota; class Bacteroidia; order Chitinophagales; family Chitinophagaceae; genus Nemorincola. The sequence goes on along the minus strand of CAYNGS010000121.1, from coordinate 7,518 downwards.
GATAATTCTATAATTCATCAAGCAGTTGTTGGGCGGTTTTAAGCTTTATTTTACCCTGCTGATGTAATTTTGCCTGGCGGAGCCCATCTTCGATACTTTTCAGCACTTATTCTTTCGAAGGCGCTTTATCCCTGGCCTCAGACGGAGCCACTAATTCTTTATATTTCTTAGTGATCTTCTTCCACTCTCCAATAGGAATAAACACTCCCAAGGCTCGTCCTTTATCATCATATGTATATTGCAATGTCATAGATTCAGTGTCAATAACGCAAAATTAATAATAAATGCCTGAAAAAATTGGTAAAGTTGTTAAATCACGCGCCACCATCTCAATTTATTCACAACCTGTGGATACCTAATTGGCGATAAGCATTATCGCAATGTTATATTTGGGTCAAATATTTTTACCGATGTCATTAACCACCCTGAAGGACGATCTGTTGCACGAGTTCAGAGAAGAGCGGATAATGATCAATGACCAGATCGAACTATTAGACCCGCTCGCCACTTCATTGCGCAAGCCTGCTGCACAGCGCCTGCTGAGCAGCGGCACGCTTATCATCAGCGAGATCAGTTGCTATATTGTGAGCCTTGGCGGCATAGCGTTTGTCGCATTTATGCATAAAATATTTCCTTTCAGCATCCTGGGGAATGTCTTTTACAACGCACCCATCAGGAACAGCATTGGCACCCAGGGCCTTTTTTATCTGATACTTGGTGTATACGGCATAGCCGCCATCAGCGTGATCCTCATGTTTATCATAGGCAGGATGGCCCGCGAAATACGTTTAAAGAATGACATACTTCATGTAGCGGGGAAAGATATAAAAACCATAGTGGGCCAGCACCTGGAGCGCAAGGCCGCCCTCGATACCATAGAGCAGCGTCATATGCTGGGCCTGTCGGGGGTAAGCCCTACCAATCCCGCCAGCACGGTAAGTATATCGGATGGAAAGGTGCAGATGAGAAGTTCTGTTAACCAGGTGATGAACCCGGGTTATTGACTACAAAAAATGCTGTAATTTCGCCAGATGCTGACGCGTACTGATATATTGACCAAATTACAATTTGCAAAGCCTTCGTTAGAGAAAAAATATAATGTAAGGGCCATGGCATTGTTTGGCTCATACAGCAGAAATGACGCGACAGAAGAAAGTGATGTTGATATTTTAGTAGATTTTGAAAAAGCAATCGGGATCCAATTTGTTGATCTTGCAGATGAATTGGAAATCTTATTACATCATAAAGTTGATCTGGTATCTGCAAGGGCAATCAAGCCAAAGTACCTTAATGCTATCAAGTCTGATCTGATTTATGTCTGAAAGAGATGTGCTCTTGCTTATTGGAGATATTCTTGAGGCAGGGAATAAAATATTCCAATACACAGCGGGATTGAGTTATGATCAATTCATAGCAGACGACAAAACAGTCGACGCCACGATCCGAAATTTCGAAATAATCGGCGAGGCGGCCAAAAGGATTCCCGATGATTTTAAACTTCTTCATCCTGAAATAGAATGGAGGAGAATCGTTGGATTGAGGAACAGAGTTATCCATGAATATTTCGGAATAGACTATGAGGTGCTTTGGGATATCAGAGAGCATTTTTTACCTCCCTTGATCGAGTGGCTAAAAGTATTGATTCAAGAATAATTTTTTATTCCATAATCATCGAACATGACATTATTCGATAAGATCGAGGCAACCGCTGCTTTCATCCAAAAAAAAATCAAGAACAGTCCAACCGTCGGCATCATATTGGGCAGTGGTCTGGGTGACCTCATAGATGTAGTGGTGAAGGAAACAGAAATACCTTATAGCGACATTCCAAACTTTCCATTGTCTACCGTGAAGGGGCATGGGGGCATGCTTGTCTTTGGAAAAATGGGCGATGTTAATGTAATGCTGATGGCTGGGCGCTTCCACTATTACGAGGGTTACAGCATGGAAGAAGTGACCTTCCCGGTGCGCGTGATGAAGGCGCTGGGCGTGGAAACACTGATCGTCTCGAACGCGTCGGGCGGTACTAATCCGGGCTTTACGATCGGAGACCTGATGATCATTAAAGACCACATTAATCTTTGCCCGGAACATCCGCTGCGTGGACCAAATGACGAACGGCTCGGCACACGCTTCCCGGATATGAGCCAACCATATGATCACAACCTGATAGACCTGGCCAAAAAAATAGCTGCGGAAAAGAATATTACAGTTAGAACCGGTGTGTATGTGGGACTGCAGGGCCCCACGTTCGAAACACCGGCAGAGTACAGGTGGCTGCATACGATCGGAGGCGATGCTGTGGGCATGAGTACGGTGCCGGAAGTGATAGTGGCGAGGCATGGTGGTATGCGGGTGTTTGCAATAAGCGTAATAACCGATATCGGCATCAGCGATGTTCCGATCACTATTACGCACGAAGAAGTGCTGGAAGCGGCTCATGCTGCCGCGCCAAAGATGGCTGCGCTGGTAACGGAACTGGTGAGATCGCTGTAAAACCAGGCCTAAAAAAAGAATAGTTAAAAAAGATCGCCATATAACATCAGCTATCTTATATGCCTGTCCGTCATTAACTTTGCCGCTCATGGAGGCTGCCGGTAAACATGGCAGCCGTGCAGTTAAATAGCATAGTTTGGCAAAAAACCTCAACGTCTTCCTTTTCATAATATGTCTGCTGGTGAGCGGTAATATCGTTTTTGCCCAAACGACATTGCCCACAAACCCCACGAACGCACCGCCCAAGGATACGAGTATGAATAAGTCGAACACATCCAAGTGGAAGGATGAGGAGGCGAAAATATCCTATGAGAAACTGAACTCGGCGCGCACTTACATTCCTGACACCTCATTACATACATTTCAACGGCCAAGATTCACGCAACCGTGGTATCGCGACCTCGGCAATCTTGGCAGTCCCGTGAACAATTTATTGTTTACCCCGCAAGACCGGGTTGGCCCAACGCTGGGATACCATGTCTTTGACGTGTACCGGTTCAATGTCGATAGTCTTGGCTTTTACAATACCACCCGCCCGTATTCAGTGTTCACCTACCAATTGGGGTCGAAACTGGAGCAATGCGCGGGGCTTATGCACACGCAGAATATAAAGCCCAACTGGAACTTTGCGGTGGAATACAGAAAGACAAATTCTCCGGGTTTTTACAAACAGCAACGCACCAATAACGATAACGCAAGTTTCTCCACTAACTATAAAAGCCTGAACAAGCACTATACCTTGTATGCGGCAATGGTGTATAATAAAGAGCAAAATGACGAGAATGGCGGCCTTGTGAATTACAGCGAGCTCGCCAGCCCGGTATACACGGACCGCAAAACTGTTGACGCGGTATATCAAAACAGCGCGTACAGCCTGACGCGCTCCCCCGTATCGAACTTGCTCAGAGACTTTACGTTCCTGCTGCAGCATAGCTATATATGGGGTAAGACCGACACTACCTACAGCGAAGATTCAACGCAATATACCTATCATATGAAGCCTGCTTTCAGCATTACGCATAAACTGGAAGTGAGCACAGAAAAACATGTGTATAAAGACCTTACTCCCGACTCCATCAGTTATGTAACACTGTTTCACCAGACTTTTACAAACAACGGATCGGGCTATTACACACCGGGCGAAGATTCTGTGCTTACACAGCAAAAATGGTTTTGGATAGACAACAGGGTTTTGCTCAATGGCTTTATTGGAAAAGAAGGCCGCCAGTTGGAATTCAGTGCCGGGCTGGGCGACCGTTTCGATCAGTTTGTTTCCCAGCCGGTGGCTAACCTGGTAAAGGACAGCACACCCAACAACATATATGCGATCGGCCTGGATCGAAGCAAGATATTGAGCAACTACGTGATCGGGGAAATAAAAAAAGAAGCTCTGAAGCCGGGCCAATGGGAATACGGCATCAATACCCAATTCATTTTCACGGGGCCTGACGCCGGAAACTTCCTGCTCAAGGCCGTTATAGGGAAGGCACTGAACAACTGGAGCAGCTTTGCCGCAGGCGCCCAGCAGCAGGTGAACAGCGCACCCTATGCCTATACCAACTATGAAAACGTATACACAAAGCTTTTCTTCTCCTTCAACAACGAAAGCGTAACTACGCTATTTGCCACGCTCGACAGCCGGAAGCTACGCCTGTCAGGCGGTGTAAGAAACTATGTGATCAACAACTACATTTTCGTTAACGACAGCGAAAGACCGGCCCAATATACCGTGCCCTTTTCCATAACACAGGCATGGATACGCAAGGTTTTTATGCTCGGCGACTTCTACCTCGACAATGAACTGGTATACCAGACTGTACCAATTACCGCGCCGGTAAACGCACCGGCACTGATGGGCAGGCACCAGCTCAGCTATGAAAGGGACCTGTTTAAGCACGCACTCAAAATAGTTTTCGGCGTCGAGGTTCGTTATAACTCTGCCTATTACCTTCCGGGTTATGACCCGCTGCTGAACCAGTTCTACTTTCAAAACAGCTTCAAGACCGACAAAGGCCAACGTAATGCGCAGGAAGAATCGGTGTTTCTTAACTTCCGGATCAAACGCTTCCGCGCGTTCGTGATGGGCGATAACCTGCAGCAGTTGTTCGCGCGCAACACACTGCTTTATACCGGTACACCTTTACAGAATTTTAATAACTCGGGTAATACCGCCATCCCTGTATACGCTGCGCCAAATGCGATGATCAGATTTGGATTCAACTGGGTGCTGGTGAACTAAACAATTAATTTAATTGAGGATAATCGATATATGCAAATTAAGAAATGTAAAGGAGATTTTTAATATTTTTTGCAATCAGGTCCGTGAATCGCTCCTAATTTGGTATTGTATGCAATTAGCTTAATTTTGCACCTGCTTAAGAATAAATAAACACAAGGCTCATGTCTGTTTTAGTAAATAAGAATTCAAAGGTTATCGTACAAGGCTTTACCGGTTCGGAAGGCACTTTTCATGCCACGCAGATGATTGAATACGGCACCAATGTGGTTGGTGGCGTGACACCGGGCAAGGGCGGCACTGCCCACCTGGACCGCCCGGTTTTCAATACAGTAAAGGACGGGGTAGACGGTACAGGCGCTGATGTATCTATCATCTTTGTACCACCGGCATTTGCAGCCGACGCTATTATGGAAGCTGCTGATGCAGGTATTAAAGTGATCATATGCATTACGGAAGGCATACCGGTGCAGGACATGGTGAAGGCACGCGAATATATAAAGGGCCGCAATTGCAGGCTCGTTGGCCCGAACTGCCCCGGCGTAATAACTGCCGGTGAAGCTAAGGTTGGCATCATGCCTGGCTTTGTGTTCAAACCGGGTCGTATCGGGGTGGTTTCTAAATCAGGTACGCTCACCTACGAAGCGGCAGATCAGGCGGTGAAAGCCGGTCTCGGCATATCAACTGCCATAGGCATTGGCGGCGACCCCATTATTGGTACCACCACTAAAGAAGCGGTAGAAATGCTGATGAACGACCCGGAGACGGATGGCATCATCATGATAGGCGAAATAGGCGGTAATATGGAAGCAGAGGCTGCATACTGGCTTAAGAACAATATGAACAAACCGGTAGTCGGCTTCATAGCCGGGCAAACGGCCCCTCCCGGCCGCCGTATGGGGCATGCCGGCGCTATAGTTGGGGGTGCAGACGATACGGCTGCAGCAAAAATGAAGATCATGCGCGAATGCGGCATACACGTAGTGGACAGTCCCGCTAACATTGGCCGGATGATGGCAGACGTACTTGCAGTAACCGCATAGTAATCAAACAATGACAAAAATCTAATCCCCTTGGCGCACAGCGAGGGGATTTCTTTTTGCAAACGTATTTATATAACTTGCGTGAGGTTTTTCTTACCGCCCTTATAATTTGCTTCTCGCTGGCACTATATTATTATAGAATTGTTATGCAAAGAACTGTAGATTAACATTGTTTTAATAATACTTGGTCTGCATATTGGATACAGTACTTTGTCACAATCTAAAATTCAAAAAAACTAAGCCAATGAAAAAATTACTGAACCGGGTTATGATCGTCGCGCTTTTAGGCGCTGCGCTGGTCATTACATCCGGGCAAAAGGCTAAAGCGCAGGATGTTGAAGTATCCTACCAGACCTTTTATGATAATCTGTCTCCTTACGGCCAGTGGGTGGATGATCCGCAATACGGCAACGTATGGGTACCCAACGAAGGCGGTGATTTTCGCCCCTATGGCAGCCGCGGACACTGGGTAATGACCGATTATGGAAATACATGGGTTTCAGAAGATCCCTGGGGATGGGCTTGCTACCACTATGGCCGCTGGACCTATGATCCGTACTACGGCTGGGTGTGGATACCCGGTTACGAGTGGGCTCCGGCATGGGTAAGCTGGCGTTATGGCGGTGGCTACAGCGGCTGGGCTCCATTGGGACCAGGCGTATCAATAGGTTACTCCAGTTGTCCCGACAGTTGGTGGATATTCGTGGCGCCGCAATATATGTACGAACCCGATTGCTATTCGCACTGGAGAGGGCCGGGCTACAATACCACCTATATACACCAAACTACTATCATCAATAACTACTATGTAGACAACGGCACCCATGTGCGTTATAACTACGGCCCGAAAAGAGACGTCATAGAACGGGATACCCACACTCCTGTGCAAGTGCACCGTGTTTCGCGTACCAGCTCGCCGGGAGCTCCGGCTGTAAGCGGTAATCGCGTGGCCATGTACCGCCCCGTTGTGAACAGGGGTAGTGAAGCGACCGCACGCCCCACAAACGTAATACAAGCGCCAAGGCAGATAAGCCGCAGCCCGCAACCTGCCACGACTGTAAGTGCAGGCAGGCAGCCGCAGTTCAGGCAGGATGTGCAAAGGCTGGCCCCTGCCGGGGGAGGAAGACAACCCGTTAACAATGCACAGCAACCCGGCGGAAGGCAACAGATGAACAACAACCAGCAACCCGGCGGAAGGCAGAACCCGACTGGCAATACACAACCTGGTGGAAGGCAACAAATGAACAATAACCCACAGCCGGGCGGAAGGCAGATGAACAACCAGCAGCCGGGTGAAAGGCAGCCTATGCCACAGCGCCAGGCACCGCCACCGCAACAACAAAGAGAGCAGCCGATGCCGCAACGTCAGGCACCACAACAACAGCCTCAGCGCCAGGCGCCACAACAGCAGCAATGGCAGCAACCGGCTCCTCAGCCGCAGCGGCAGGCGCCGCCGCAACAACACTACCAGCAACCAGCACCGCAAAGGCAGGCGCCACCGCAACAACACTACCAGCAACCAGCGCCGCAAAGGCAGGCGCCACCGCAAATGCAGCAAAGGCAACAACCTATGCCTCAGCGCCAGGCGCCGCCACAACGACAAGCACCGCAACCCCGTGAAACCCCTCCGCCATTTGAAGAGGCCCACGGAAGAAGGTAAAGATTCAGCAATAGAAATCAGATACTTCAATGCCCCGGTCTCCCGGGGCATTGTTATTGAGCGGCCTGCCTATCGCGCCGGGC
>CAYNGS010000120.1:0-7648 GCA_964396625.1 uncultured Flavipsychrobacter sp. | reverse complement strand
CATGCTTCCAATCGGCAGGGGTCGCCACGCTGTAGTCCGCGGTAAGTTGCAGGGAGTCTAGTACGCGCAACACTTCAACAAAGTTCCTGCCGGTTGAAGCCGGGTAGGTAAGCGACAATTTAAGCTTCTTATCCGGCCCGATGATGAACAACGAACGAACCGTTGCAGTAGCAGAGGCATTGGGATGTATCATGTCATACAGCGTTGCCACATTGCGGTCCGCATCGGCAATAATGGGAAAGTTAACAGTTGTATGCTGGGTCTCGTTAATGTCGTTCACCCAGCCCTGGTGCTTATCAATGGGGTCAACGCTTACGGCGAGTACCTTTACATTCCTTTTGTCAAACTCGTCCTTAAGCTGTGCAGTTCTTCCCAGTTCGGTCGTGCATACGGGTGTATAATCAGCCGGATGAGAGAAAAGGATGCCCCAGCTGTCGCCGAGATAGTCATGAAAACTGATGTCTCCGACCGTAGTGGTCGCCTTAAAATCGGGAACGGTATCCCCTAGGTGTAGTGCCATAATCTTGTGGTTTTGTAACGCAATTTATAACACCGGCCACAAATTACAACCCTGCAGCCTATAAGTCTTTGTTATACTTTCATTAGGCGGCATGCCGGCCAAAGCTGAATGAATTGATCTTTCTGCGCAATGGCTTCTCAAAAAATATGTAACTGATTGCCGCAGAGGCCACAAGCACGATGGCCGCGAAAAAGAAAAAATACTGGGCAGCCATATGCATATAGTTCGTATTCATCACATCGAGGAACTTATAGACAGGGAACTGGAGAATGTAAATGCCGTAGCTGATCTCGCCGAGAAAGACCAGCCATCTGGCATTCAGTATTTTTGGGTCGTTGATAGCGGTAGAGAGAATAAACGCCATGAACAGAGGAGCAAGCAAGCCCACATGATAACTGATACCCGCCGGTCTGAAGGCGATCAGTAGCACAATGGCGCAAAACAAGAGCAATGGCAGCAACTTCACTTTGGTAGCGGTCGCTTTCATTTTCTTATACAGGTAGCCACCCACCATCCCTATCAGGAACTGGTTCATATGAATGAGCGGGTTATAAAAGATATATCCCTCCATCCGCTCACTAAGCTTGGCACCACCATCATAATACTTCAGGTGAATAGCCTGCGAAATAATAAACAACAGCGAAGTGACCGCAATAAAGAACCTCGTGTTTCGCTTTTCAAACAATAGCAGCATTGGGAACAGAACGTAAAAAAGCATCTCAACAGAAATGGTCCATGCAGGGGAGTTGAGCGACAAAGCATACTGCGGAAAATAGGCTTGCAGGAACAAAGCGCTATATGCGATCTGCTTCACAAGATTACCCGAGAACTTATAGTCGTAAAAGCAGAAGGCCACCGCGAGGAACAACACCAATGCAAGCAGGTAAACAGGTACTATCCGCCCTACCCTACGCTTAAAATAGTCGGCAAACCGGATATCGGTCTGGTTGTAAGAGATGTACAGAACAAAGCCGGAGAGCACGAAGAAGTAGCTCACAGCAAGGTTCCCACTCTCGAAAAAATAGGCAAACTGGCTGAACGGGAAAACCTTTGTACCAAAATGATGTATAAACACCATGAGTGCGGCAACTGCCCGCGTGGCGGTAAGGGAATTGATCTGTGTTCTCATTATAATTTCGGTTTAGAACCCTGCACCTATCCCAAACTCCGCATACTGAGCCGAAAACTCGTGGGCCAGTAACAAAGATGAAAGAAACAATTCTTTTACCACACCGTGTTCGCTTTTGACAAGGTAGTAATTGATACCGACCTTTTCGTAAAAAGGATCAAATTTCAGGTAGGTCTGGTGGTAGTATATGCCCAACTGGGTCACGATGCCAACCCTGCCCAGCAAAAACTCATTGCCGCCAAATATGGCGCCATCCCACGAATGGCGGTCTTCGAAATGGCGATACAGGCTGCACCATTTCAGAAAAGCAAAGACATCTCTGTGATATGCCGCATCAAAACCTATCATCAGCTTATTCTTGCTATGCCAGCGCCTGGTGGCGTATACTGAGCCGACATAAGTGGGCAGCTCAGGGTTGCCGGGCGAGCGCGACTCGGTGTAGCCGATGCCCACGCGCGTCTCCACAAGCCATCTGTCCTTAAGCTGCGGCAACTCTTTTACAATCTTCCGGGGTCTGTTGGTCACCGGTGAATATTGCATACCAAAGTGCAGTCCCCCCATATTGACCCCAAGATTGGGCTGGTGATAATCTCCGTTGGATATATGGGTAAGATTTGCGCCGAACTGCAATTGCCAGTGGTCGTCAATATGAAAGCGCAGATCGGTCATTATAACAGCAAAATCATTGAGGTTGCTGCCGATCGCCGTGTTTACCGTATCAACCGGTGTTGTGGTCTGGTATTTCCTGGTCACATAGCCAAGTCCATCGCCCAGGCGCAGGGTCCATTCGAACGTCTTACGACGCAACAGCGTCACCTGGAGATTGGGGTATATGCCCACTGCGCGGCCAAAAACTGCATTATTGCCATAATCTGTGCCGGTAATGCCAATGCCTACGACCGGGAAATTTCGCCTTTGCTGCCATTCCTTTTTGCCATAGGTCTGCCAAATAAAGTTGACATCGAATGCGGTAGACAATGGCGGGATGGGAGCAGTAAACTTAGCTGTGTGCCGGATGACCCTGCCCGCCATCAGGTTGGTCTCAATGCCAAATCCAGCCCTCGGGTCCTGCTCCTGGGCAAATAAACCGCCCGGGCACTGGATACAAAACAGAACAGTGCATAGCTTTAATAAATACCTCGTCATAAAAAGTGAGCAAATATAACAAGTTTTTGCCTATAAAAACCCTGAGTATTCTCCTCTTTTTCCTCTGCCGGCACACTATTTATGACAGTAGTAATAAAAACGACCATGGAAAAGAGAGTAATAGGTATAATATTGACTTTGCTGGGTGCCGCAGCGCTGATATATGGTGCATATAACTTCATGAACCATACCGGCAATGTCTACAACATCAAGATGATAACCACATGTGGAATATTGGGTCTTATCTTCTTCTTTGCGGGTATAGGCCTCATACGTGGCACAAAAGATACATTGAAGAATGATGAGCGCGTAAGCGGCTGACGGTGTAGACAAAACCAACTAATCGTGAAGCACTCCAGCTTGAAACGTGATGGTATTTTTTATCTTTGAGCAAACTCGCCGCGTGAGAACCTGTTTGTTATTTCTTTTTTTATTGTTGTTATGTCCCTTTCTACGGGCATCAGGCCAGAATAGAGTGCGATTTGACGATATAAAGGCAGGAATGAAGGATACCCGTCTTGAAGAGGAAGCAATAGAAGTAGCCAATGCAAAGGCTATAGGCTATCATTGGCATGAAACATACACGAGAGCAGTTATCGTATCGTCGGGCTGGGAGCTTGCTTTTGACAAAAATGGCGCGATGAACGGCCGCACCATCCATGTGGAGCTTTACGCTAAAATGGACAACGGCAAGTGTGGCATAATCGACTTCCGGTTCAAACAAAAACTATTGACCGAGGGACCAAAAGACATTTTCTCCGATCTGCTGGTGTACGACTCCAATGGTGATGAATATTATGTCGACTGTGAATTGAACTGACTTGTGTAGCCTGTGTAGGCCTTAAAGCTTTGTGCCGTAATAGATGTGGCTGCACTCTTCCCCATTAAACATTGCCACACCGGGCAGATACCCCCATTGTTCAAATCCTGATCTTTTCAGCAATGCCACGCTTCCCGCATTTTTGTCGAGAATAATGGCTACTGCAGTCTTGTAGCCAAGCTCCCGGGCCGCAGCCAGGCCGAATTTCATCAATTGCGAGCCTATCCCCTTCTTCTGATGGTCATTGTCGACAAAGTAGCTTATCTCAATGGTGCTGTTAAGCGCCTCTCTGCCCGGTCGGTATGGACTTATGCTGAACCACCCCACTACATCTCCATCGTCTGTATAAACAAACAACGGGTATCTGCCACCAAGATGCTGCTGAAACCACTCCATCCGCTCAGCCACACTGAATCTCTCGGTAAATGCAGTTTGAAAACCTGCATCAATGGCCTGGTTGTAAATATTCACTACGCTATCTATGTCTTCAGCCCTGGCTGCACGTATCATATTGCCTGTTTTTTACGTTAGTTGTTAATACCACTTGTTCGCATTTCTGTAACCACTTCATTTCCTTTCTGAAACAAACTGAGCAATACTGACGTGTTATCATCAAAGTGCTTCACGTGTTCCTGTATTGCAAATAAGCCCTTATTCGTCAGTAAGTAAAAGCGAACGCAGCCCTCTGCAGGAATATCAGTAGTAGTTGTAGGTATTCCCCGGTCCAGAAAGTCCTGTGTAGCCACCACGAACTCCACCGCGGCTTCCCCCACCGCCGGATCGGCGCCGCCATTCGTAACGCCACCTCCGGTGCTCAGAAACATGCTGGCAGCACCGGTGATGTAGGCTACCAGGGTCATTGTAGTATCTCCCATATTCCAGTCCATTACAACACCGTATACAAGTGTTTTGTCATCAGGTATGGCAAGTTTCAGCTGGTACGGCGTAATACTCAATGCCAGATTCCTCTGGTTCGGATAAGTATCCCCTACCGCAGCCGCACTTTTGGGCGCAGTCTGGCTTCGTCCCCTTCTTACAAAATAAACTATGACACCTAACTGCAAAAGAATTACCAGTATATATACTATCGTCATTCCGGTCTGTTGTGGTATAAATGTACTAACACAGATCAATATACGGCAATGCCGGTTGGTCGCTATAGTTATTCGAACATTACCAACTATTCAAACTATTTTTGTATGCTAAATCTAATGTTATGGGTTTCATTATTTTAGGTCTCGTCCTTATAGTTGCCGGACGGATCATTTCCAGGATCAACGACAGGATCAGTCTTTTTGGCAAGCCGGCTATCGGCATCGGGGCAATATTGCTGTTGGCAGGTCTGGCGGTTGCATCGGTAGTACAGATCGATGCCGGGCATGTAGGCGTTAAAAAACTATATGGAAATGTGGAGCCCGATGTGCTGTACAGCGGCCTGCACATGATAAATCCCCTGGTGGATGTGGAATCGATAGAGACCCGCACTCAGAACTACACCATGAGCGGCGTGCATAACGAGGGCGACAAAGTTGGAGATGACGCTATAAGAGTGCTCAGCGCCGACGGACTTGAAGTCACTATTGACCTTACGGTACTTTATCGCGTCGTGCCCGAGTCAGCGCCCAACCTGTTCAAAGAGATAGGGCTTGATTATAAGGATAAGATAGTTCGCCCGATCTCCCGTACAAAGATCCGCGACAATGCAGTTTACTATGATGCTGTATCGCTTTACTCCACGAAACGCGATGAATTCCAGGCACGTATTTATAAGGCCATCGACGATGAATTCAGAAAACGCGGACTGTTTCTTGAAAACCTGCTTGTGAGAAATATTACGCTGCCAACGTCCGTAAAAAATGCGATAGAATCCAAAATAAATGCCGAGCAGGAGGCCCAGAAAATGCAGTTCGTGCTGCAGAAAGAGCGCCAGGAGGCTGACAGAAAGCGGGTTGAGGCCCAGGGGATCGCCGACTACCAGCACATCATCAGCGAGAGCCTCACAGACAAGCAGCTTCAGTATGAGCAGATAAAGGCGATGAAGGAATTGGCATTATCGGACAATGCGAAGGTGGTGATCATGGGAAAAGGCAACGCCCCGATAATGCTTGATACCAAGTAGTTTCAAATCATCTTTAGCCTTATCATTTCCTGCTTCAGCTTGTCGGGTATGGGCCTGCAACTGCAGTTCTTAGCGTGCTCCAGGTGCCAGGCCATGCGCTGGGCAAGTGTGGCATTCTTTGGCATCCGGTGTTTCTCGTGCCATTCCTTATTCGTCTTTCCGGCGGTTGTTTTCACAGGTACTAATTGAAAATGTGGGAGCGGCCTATCCACACCAGCAGGGCAATGACGACAAGGATCAAAATGTAGTACGGCATGTAGCTGGTATAGGCCTTGCGCTCCATTTCCTGTTTCAGGTGCTTCACTTCCTCGCGCACCGCAACCTGGTCTTTCTCCAGGTACCCCTTCTCTTCTATCGTATGCAGGTCTCCGATCAGCGTAGATTCGCGGCCGGCCTCCCAGTCCAGATATTTTTGCAGCGTGCCCTGCTGTCGCAGGTCCTCGCCACGGTGTGTGAGAAAGTGAACCTCTCCTTCCCGCTCACCGATAAATTCATTGTGCTGCAGGAACTTGAGTATATTTTGAACGGACTGGGCCTGAAATGCTTTAAAATGGTCTTCGCTCACCATACCCTGACCTACCACATTCGCCCGCTCCTCGCCTACGAGATCATGCAACGCGATGGTCAGATCATGGTACTCACCGAAAGTATGCGTATGAATTACCCTATTCAATATGTCGACTTCGAAATCAGTTAATGGAATTGTCATAAGTCATATTTTCTCAAACCTAATGACCTTTTTCCATACATCCAATACTTTATATTGCTGATATTAAAATAATTATAGGGCAGGTTTAAAAATCTCTATTTTCACCGTGTGAACCGATTGTACTGCATTGTTACAGCAATCTTGTTGCTAAACTCCCGGGCGCTTACCGCCCAAACGTGGCAAGACAGCATTGTCGTTTTGCCATTAAATGCTACGCTCCCGGCTGACGCCGCTAAACTCGGCTCGCTTAAAGAAGGAAATAATGCGGTTAGCACAGACTGCAACTATGAAGGCATGATAATGGCCGCCAAAGAAAAAGCAAGGGCAATGGGCGGCAACATCGTTAAGATCACAAGGGTCGTTGAACCGGCATTTATCAGCAAGTGCTACAAAATAACGGCCGATGTATATCATACCGATAAATTGCCCGCCCACAATACTAATACAACCCGGGAAGCAAAGGCAAATAACCCAAAATGCGCTACACTGTACATTTACAGGCTGCGGGATACCCTGGCGCTTATCACGCCATACAATATACATCTCAACGACGATTCAGTGATCTGCGTTGCTAAGAGCAGGTCCCGGGATTCTGTGAATTTATATAAAGAAGGCGCGACGACACTTTGGGCAAAGACCGAAAAAAGGGCCGAGCTAAAACTTGATGTAAAATTCGGGAGCGTCTATTATATCAGGTGTGGGCTACAAAAAGGTGAGATCAGAATGCTACCGGTGATGCAGCTAATGGATATCACTACAGGCTCCGAGGAATATGATCACCTGAAGAAAAAGAAAAGAAAGACCAATGTGAATTATCTTTACCAAATACACTAAAACTGATTGCAATGGCAAGTAGCAAAATAAAGAGCCTGGCAAAAAAAACATTGATCGTGCTACTGATAGCATTTATCGTCATTCAATTTTTTCGCCCTGAGAAAAATCTGAGCGCAGCAGTGACCGCTGACGATATTACCGTGCTGTACCCGATGCCAGACAGTGTTCAACAGGTGCTGGCAAAGGCATGCTACGACTGCCACAGCAATAATACCCGCTATCCGTGGTACTTCAATATACAGCCCGCCGCCTGGTTTATGGCCGACCATGTCGTAGACGGAAAGAAGGAACTTAATTTTTCAGAATTCGGAAAACGCCCGCTTGCCAAACGGGCCAAAAAGCTGAAAAAGCTTGCCAAAGAAGTGCAGGAA
>CAYNGS010000119.1:0-7772 GCA_964396625.1 uncultured Flavipsychrobacter sp. | reverse complement strand
AATTACCCCTGATCGCATGCCTGAGATTTAGGGTAAAAATAGAACTTAATAGCAGATTTTAAGCTACCGAATACTTCAGCTCCGCGGGGTGGTGCACTGCCGCCGCCGGAAATAATATCCTGAATGTAGCGCCCTCACCCGGCTTACTTCTCGCTATGATAAATCCTTTGTGATTGTCTACGATCTTCTTGCAGATGGCCAGTCCGATTCCTGTTCCTTCATATATGTTCCCGTTCAGCCGCTGAAATAGCCCGAATATCTTGTCTCCGAATTTCTCTTCAAACCCAATACCGTTGTCAGCGATCTCTATACATATGTAATTTTCTGGGTCAATACCCAATTCAAGCCCTTCGTTGGTCGTCACCTTTTTTTGTTTGATAATGATCGTAGGCTGTTCTTTATTATTGAATTTGAGCGCATTGATCAGCAGGTTTTGAAAAAGCTGTCTCATCTGGCCGGGCACGCCGTTGATAGGTGTCAGGCCGTCAATGTATATCCTCGCCTTTTTTTCCTTGATATTTATGTCCAGGTCTTCAATTATCTGGGTCAGTATTTCATTTACGTTCACCGGCGCCAGTGAGAATTCGCTGTTGGAGAGTTTCGACAGGGTCAGTACATCATCAATCAGTATCTGCATCCGGTGCGATGCAGAGATCATCTTCTCCAAATATTTACTTTCCTGTGCAGAGAGGTTTTCGCTTATTCTGTCTTTTAGAAAATTACCGTAAACCTGTATTTTCCTTAAGGGCTCTTTAAGGTCGTGCGAGGCTACCGATGCAAACTGCAGCAGGTCATAGTTGCTTTGTTCCAGCTTGCCGTTTATTACCTTCAGCTCGGCAGAGCTTTCTTGCAGTTGGCGATAGCTTCCTGACAATAAGTTCGCAGCATCCTTCTTTTGGGTGGTGTCTGTAAACGTGATAACCAGCCCTTCCTTCATCTGTATGGCATCGATCTCATACCACAGGCCGGTGGCCTCGTTCTTATATTCAGCATGAAACGGTGCATTATTTTCTGCCACAGTTACAAGGTCATTGAAGAAGCTGCCTATTTGCAGGGAAAAATGGTTGAGGAGCCTTTTTCCCTTCAATTCCTCCATTTCTTCGCCTGCTATTTTCGCCGCCCTGTTATTTGCAGCAATGATTTCGAAGTCTGTAATTTTACCTTCTTGGTCTTTTATCGACTTCAACGCAATGATCCCGTTGGGAGAGCTGTTGAAGACCCCCTTCACGATCTCGTCCAGCCCTTTTACTTCCGAAATATCAATAAAGTTTACCACCACGCCATCAGTCGTTTTATCCTGTCTTGCATATGGCGAAATGCGCATCAGGTAGCATTTGCCGTCTGTCATTGTAACTTCCTTTTCCGTTGCCCGGTTAGCCTGAACGACAGCCTTGATCTCATTCACGAAATTGATACCCGGAACATTCGTTGAAATGTCTGCTATCGATCGCCCTATGTCGTTTTCAATAAGGTTTATCTGCCGGGTTGCTGTCGGGCTGAATTTTCTGATCACGAGTTTTTTATCGATCAGCAATTGCCCTATCTGTGAGTTATGAAAATAGTTATTCAGATCGTCGTTGAGCTCTATCATCTCTCTTATTTTCAATTGGTGCTCTGCATTTACAGTGTGCAGTTCCTCATTCAGCGACTGTAGTTCTTCATTGGTACTTTGCAGTTCTTCGTTCGCTGAAATTATCTCTTCGTTGCTCGATTGCAGTTCTTCATTCGCAGATTCTACTTCTTCGATCACCGCCTGCAGGTTTTCACGCACTTCCCCCAGTTCCAGTTCCAGCGCATTTACACGCTCCGCTTCGCTGTCGTCCGCAATGCCGGTTAGCATGTGGACCTTAGTTTTTTCCTTTAGTTCTTCATTCAGTATTATAAACAGAAAAGGTTGCAAATAGTCTTTTTGCGACAGGTAGGGTTTTACCACTATTGTTACGTAGCGTACTTCCTTTCCCTCGTGTATTTTCACGTGCTTCGATATAACGCGCTCGTTTGTCTGTATCGCCTTGCGCACACTGATCCCGAGGGCTATCGAAAGGTCTGTTGATACGAGTTTCAACAAATTGAAGTTGAAATTTCCCTTGGGAAAATTCATGAAGTTCCGGAAGTTCCCGATTGCTTGCTTCACTTCCATGTCCTTGTCTATATATATACCGGCATAGCCAAATTCCTCCAGCAGGGTGTCTTTAAATATCTCCGAAATGCTATTTAATGCATTCCTGGGCTTGGCGGTTATCGAAACATAACTCTCTTTGTTCAGCGGCGCGAAATACGAATCATGCGCCAGCAGCCGGGACTTCGCGGCGCATTTGTATATCTTCCATTTTTTATCCACGTCATGCATGTACTCTTTCAGCACGCTGACGCTCTCACTCGGCCCAAGGAACAGGTAACCACCCTCATTTAGCGCGAAGTGGAACGCCTGCATCACTTTTTTTTGCAAAAATGAATTCATGTAGATCAGCATGTTCCGGCACGATAACAATTCGATTTTGCCAAAGGGCGGATCTTTGGCAATATCATGTTTGGCAAAGATCACCATCTTCCTGATCTGCTGCCCTACAGTGTAGTGCTCTCCGTCTTTTACGAAAAAGCGTTTGATCCTTTCCGGCGACACATCTTTTAGTGCTTCTTTACTATATATCGCCTTCGATGCTACATTCAGTGCGTCCTGATCTATATCGGTGGCAAATATTTTTACATTCAAATCGTATTTCTTGCTTTTCTCAAGGCATTCATGGAATAGAATTGCAAGTGAATACGCTTCCTCCCCCGTGCTGCACCCCACAGACCACACTTTAATTACCTCACTATCCTTGTGGGAAGTAAGGAGGGTCGGTATCACTTTCTCTGCCAGTATATCAAATGCTTCGGTATCCCTGAAGAATTTCGTAACGTTTATCAGAAATTGTTTCCTCAGCGATTTCACTTCCTCCGGGTCCGACACAAGTTCCTTGTAGTATTCGTCCAGCGACTTTATGTTTCGCTCCATCATCCGCTTGGCCAGCCGCCGGTTTATTGTCGGTAGCTTATACTTACTGAAGTCGTTTGATGTTGTTTGGTTCACCAGGTCCAGGATGTCCCGCAGCAATTGTTCGTCTCGTTTGTTCAGTTCATTGAATGACTTTATCAGGGGTGCCTCATTTACGAATTCTATGAGCTCATCGCCAATCATCTCGGGTGCAAGTATCAGGTCAGCGTACCCGGTATTTATAGCGCTGTTAGGCATTCCGTCAAACTCTGCTGTTATCGGGTCCTGCACTATTATTATGCCGCCCTCGCTTTTTATGGCCTCTATCCCCCTCGTGCCGTCCGTTCCGGTTCCCGATAGTATGATACCTATTGCATTGCTGCCCCGCTCTTTTGCCAGCGACTCAAAAAAAACGTCGATCGCCAGCGTCGGATGGGCGGTCTTACCCTTGTCCTCAAGCTTCAGCAGACCGCTCTTCACGCGCATTATTTTTTTGCTTGGTATCAGGTACACACAGTTGGGCATCACCGCCATATCATGCTGAGCTTCAAATACTTGCATTGCAGTGTGTTTTGCAAGTAACTCACCCATCAGGCTTTTATAGTCCGGCGACAAATGTTGTATCACTACAAATGCATACCCTGTGTTGGCCGGTATGTTGTCAAATAATTCCTGTATTGCCTTTAGTCCCCCCGCAGATGCACCAATGCCAATTATATTTAGTCCTTTGTTATTATCTTTGGTAAGGTTTTTTTTGTCAGTCATAAACGCATGTGATTATCTCATTTTTTTACAAATAAAAAACTGTGCCGCAAGTATATGGCGAAAACATTGCATGTTTTATTAATAGAGGATGATGCCGATGATGTCGAATTATTGCAGGACGCTTTTTTACATAACAAGGTGGATTATGTAATGGATGTAATAAATGATGGTGGCGAGGTTTCGGGACACATGAGGCGCATGCAAAAATTTCCGGACATCATCGTCATGGATCTCAACTTGCCAAAGGTGCATGGCAAGGAAATACTGCGGGATTTGAAGGCATCACCAGTCTATAAAGATATTCCGGTGGTAGTGCTTACCACATCATCGTCGGCCGAAGACAAAGAGTATGCCTTAAGGCTCGGAGCCAACGATTTTCTCATAAAGCCAACTAGCTCCGAAGGACTATACGCGCTGGTTTCGGTCATCGCTAAGATCGCAAGTGATAGCCCGGCAAAGTAAGTTCTTAATCTATTTTTTGACCATCTCATTGATCCGCGCGAAGAAATCAACGGTATGTCGCTTCCCTTTGCTGTCTGTTAGTGTATGGTCGCAGTCTTTGTATTCCACATAGGTCAGGGGGTGAGGCCCGATCGATTTGTGTTGCGCACGATATTCATGTATAAACCGGAGACGGGATTATTGGAAATTAACCAACTTTAGTTAATTTTAATTATTCATCTGTCATGCCCGTAAGTGAGCTAACTAACATCAACCAACAGCTTTATGTCAATTTACACCGGTAGGGAGTTCAAGATCATGCTTGTCGATGACCGGGATGAGAACCTGCTTTCCCTGCAAGCCATCCTCGAACACGAAAACCGGAGCTTTATTAAATGCAGGTCGGGCAATGAAGCGCTGAAACAGGTACTGAAGCATGAAGACATAGGCCTGATCATGCTCGATGTGCAAATGCCTGATATTGACGGATTTGAGGTTGCACGCCTCCTTAAATCAAATTCAAAGACCAAAGACATATCTATCATCTTCGTAACCGCTATCAACAAAGACCAGCAATACGTCATCAAAGGATTTGAAGAAGGCGCCGTAGACTACCTGCAAAAGCCGCTCGATGTGAATGTGACAAAAGCAAAGGTCAATGTTTTTGAGCGGTTGTATTTCTACCAGCACGATCTGAAAGACGCGCTGAAAAAAGTGGAAGAGATCAACAAGCAACTGGAGAAATTTGTATACACCGTTGCGCACGATATCAAGTCACCTCTTTCCGGCATTAAAGGGCTCTTGTCTATTTTACAATTCAACCCTACGGTGACCGCTACCGCTGAACTGAACGATTTCATTAATCTTTCTGTTAAAGCAGCCGACCATTTGTCAGAGATGGTTTCTTCCATTCTCGAGTATTCCCGTACCAGCACAGATCAGCAACGGGTCGAGCAAGTGGATACCAGGGAACTTGTGGAGCAAATAGCGAAACTTTTGTTCCCGCCAAAACATATTGCTATAAAGGTTAGTGGTGACATGCCCGTGCTGAAAACCAAGAAACTGAAGATACAGCAGGTGTTTCAAAACCTCATCAGCAATGCCATTAAGTATAGCGATAAGGCTCAGGGCCATATCGAGATCGGATCAGAGGACAAAACAGACCATTACCGCTTTTATGTTAAGGACAATGGCCAGGGTATTTCGGAGGAAAACAATAAAATAGTTTTTAAGCTTTTTGCTACCACAGACAACAAATCTTCCGGTGAGTCAAGTACCGGCGTCGGACTCAACATTGTGAAGCTGATGATAGAGGAACAGGGCGGCAAGATATGGGTCGATTCACGGCCGGGCGAAGGCAGCACTTTCTACTTTGAATGGAGAAAATAAACACCTGTCATTTCTCTTCTATAAATGAGCCGGTTTCATCAAAGTCGGCCTCGGTCTTTTTGCCGTTCAGCTTGAACTCACCGATAAATATTGTTTTGCCATTCTTATACTGGCTCTCCCAGTTTACATCGGTAGTGCCCGGATATTTTGCATTGAATGAGGTCATCACCGCCTCCGGCACGGCTACCGCTTCCGTTTTCTTGTCGCTGCTGCTACCGCACGCCGCCAGCAAAGAGAAGGTCAAAACTGCATACCCTGAAATAATTGCCTTTTTCATATCTCGTTTTTAAAATGCTTGGTTGTTCGTCTTGTTCACCTGGCACTGCACACAAGAAAAATGCCACGACAATAAATATCAATGTTGATGCGATCCCCGGCTGTTCTGGCAGGCTTTTGGCCGGTAATTATTTTCACACATTTTTTAAAACGCAGTAGCCCGTTATACTCACTGTTTTAGGCGGGTTTCGCCCGTCAAATTGTTGGTAACTCGGTAGATACTGGCATATCTTTTGCGCCGAATATTACGTATTTGAAGTGGGGCATCCCGAAGTTGATGAAGAGACCGTGCGAATGTCTGTAAACATGACGCGCGGTTGTGGAGGGAAAGGCCGCTTCAGGGGTTGGGGAATGTGATAATGATGGGATAACGTGGGAAATTTAAATAGTTGGTTTTCAATCTGTTGCATTTTTTTGAGAGCATTTTTTTTTTTTAAAAATGGGATAATGGTAGAAACGAGGCTTTTTTCACGCCTCGGAATGACTAAGTCCTGCGCGTTTTTCATGTCCCGTATATGTCGTAATTTTGCACCATGAATTGGATAGTGCTCTCAGAAGAAGATCAGTTAGAAAAAATTAAAGAACAAAGCAGGCAGCAACCCGTAGTTGTTTTCAAACACAGCACAAGATGTTCCATCAGCAGCATGGCAAAAAACCGGCTCGAGCGCGAAACGGCGCCTGCCGATACCGCCTTTTATTTTTTAGATCTTTTGCGGCACCGCTCATTGTCCAATAAAATTGCGTCAGATTTTCAGGTGCATCATGAGTCTCCACAGATCCTCGTTATTAAAAATGGGGAATGTATTTACGAAGACAGCCATAACGGCATCAACATGCGCGATATCGCCGAACAGTCCGCAAACTGACGAGGTCGTCGGAATTAAAACCGGCTCAGCATCTTTCTATGATCACGGCATAGCCCTGTCCGAGGCCAACGCACATGGTCGCCAAGGCATATCGTTTTTGCTGCTTTTGCAGTTCCAGGGCAGCAGAGTAGGTGATGCGCGCGCCCGACATACCGAGTGGGTGGCCAAGCGCTATGGCCCCGCCATTGGGGTTCACACGCGGATCGTTATCAGCTATGCCCAGTTGACGCAGGCAGGCCAGGCTTTGCGCGGCAAATGCCTCGTTAAGCTCTATAATGTCGATGTCGGCCAGTGTCAGACCGGCTTTCGCAAGCGCCTTCCGTGTGGCGCCCACAGGCCCTATGCCCATGATGCGTGGCTCCACGCCTACAATGGCCGAGCTTACGATGCGGGCTTTGGGTGTGATGTTATAATTCTTAATGGCGTCGCCCGATACAATATACAGCGCAGCAGCCCCGTCATTGAGTCCCGATGCATTGCCGGCAGTAACGGTACCCGTTTTTTTAAACGACGGTTTTAGCTGGCCTAGTTTTTCCGTGGTAGTGTTTGGTTTAATGAACTCGTCTTTTGACACAACGACAGGCTCTCCTTTCTTCTGCGGTATTTCTACCGGTGTTATTTCCTCCGCCAGCCTGCCGGATTGCTGCGCAGCAGCGGCTTTCATTTGTGAGTGATAGGCAAATGCATCCTGGTCTTCGCGCGATATGTTGTATAGCTCTGCCAGGTTCTCGGCAGTCACGCCCATAGGGTCTGTACCATACAGGTCGTGCATGCGTGGATTCACAAACCGCCAGCCAAAGCTGGAGTCGAACATTTGTGCATCCTGCCCAAAGGGCTGCGATGTTTTTGAGATGACCCAGGGCCCGCGCGTCATATGCTCCATGCCTCCGGCAATGAACACATCGCCATCGCCCGCCTTTATGGCCCGCGACGCATTGATCACAGCCGACATGCCGGATGCGCAAAGCCGGTTCACCGTTTCCCCCGGCACGCTCCAGGGTATGCCGGCCAGCAGCAGCGCCATGCGGGCGACATTGCGGTTGTCCTCGCCGGCCTGG
>CAYNGS010000118.1:0-7801 GCA_964396625.1 uncultured Flavipsychrobacter sp. | reverse complement strand
AAAGGTGAATTTCTGGTGATAGATAGGGTATGAAAAAGGCAGCTCAACCAGCTCCAGTTCAGGAAACACTTTCTTCAATGCGGGGCGCACATAGGGGTCCAGCCCGTAGTTATCGTCTATATGCAGGAAACCGCCGCCCTCAAGGTACTTGCGCAGGTTTTGAGCTTCTGCATCGCTCAGCGCCCAGCGGCCGTGGCCGGTCATATGAATGAAGGGGTAATTGAAAATATCGGGGCTGCCTACCTCTACATGAGCTTCTGTAAGATCGAAATTGGTGTGCAACTGCTCATTGCAAAAGGCAGCCAGGTTATGAAGCGATGTTGGATTGGCATACCAGTCCCCGCCGCCATTGTAGACCAATAACGCCAGCTTCATGCTTTGCGCACCGGCGCCAAGGCTTAAAAAAAGAAAAGCAACAAGAAATAATCTTTTGATATTAGACATTGTACATCACGTTAAAAAAAGCGGCGGCTGTTATAGCTGCTGTTTCAGTGCGCAATCGCTGCGCACCGAGCGAAACGGGTTTAAAGCCATTCTTAATACACAAATTTACTTCATCTGCCGTGAAATCCCCTTCGGGGCCGATGAGTAAAATGGTTTCGGGAGATGGTTTTAACATTTCGGGTAACGGATGTTTGTCAATTTCGGGAATGCAGTGTGCAACCAGCTTTTGCGGTATCTTGTTGTACAAGCCCAGCAGCTCATCAAGCTGGGTTATCTCTGCCAGGTGCGGCAGGTAGCTTTGCTGCGACTGCAATATGGCAGACTGCAGTATTTTCTGCCACCTTTCGTTTCTTACGTAGGTCTTCTCAGACCGGGAGGAAGCAACCGGTATGATGGAGCCCACACCCAGTTCGGTGGCTTTCTCCAGCAGCCATTCATTTCGGCTGTTATTCTTGGTAAACCCGACACACAGATGTAATATTTTTCCATGCCGCGGGTGGAATGTTACCTTTTCAATAGCGACATTGCATTTATGGCGTTCAGCAATATTTATACTGCCTACGGCAGTAGTTCCTTTGCCGTCTGTCAGCACCACCTTATCACCGGCTTCCATGCGTAATACCTGCCATATGTGCTTAGCGGTATCGGCATCTAACGATACTGTTTGGTTATCGGCCAAAGTGCCGTTATAGAAAAAACGTGGTAATTGGGACATAATGCAAAAATAAAGATAATCTTAACGCAAAACCATCTCCTTGTCAATGATTATCTTTCTGAGGTTGATGAGGGCATACCTCATGCGACCCAGCGCTGTGTTGATGCTGACGCCTGTGAGCTCTGATATTTCCTTGAAGCTCAGGTCGGCATATATGCGCAGTACTACAACTTCCCGCTGTTCCTCCGGCAGTTGCTCCACCAGTTTGCGCACGCTGGCGCACACCTGGCGATTCTCAATACCGTCTGACGGCATGTCGCCGGCGCCAAACAGGACGGATATGTCCTGCCCATCGGGGAGGGTGACGGGTATCTGCTGCCTGCTGCGGCGGAAATGATCCATACACAGGTTGTGCGCTACCCTTATTGCCCAGGGGAGAAACTTCCCCTGCTCGGCATAGCGCCCGTCTTTTATCGTCCTGATCATTTTCAGGAATGCATCCTGGAAGATATCTTCGGCCAGGTACTTGTCTTTCACCAGCATATACACGGAGGTGTATATTTTGTCTTTGTAGCGATTGATAAGTACCTCAAGGGCATACTCTTGTCCATGGATATAGGCATGGATCAGTTCGGCGTCTGATTTGTGGATTAGCTGCATAACTTCTACTGGTTTTAACGGTAACGTAAAGAGTCAGACCATACGTCGTTATTTGTTTAATGTAGAAGTTTTCGCTATAGAAGAAAATTTATGTGAGATAATTAAGAGTGCAAAAAAGCTAAAAATCCTGAATCCACCAAATTTTTTTAAGATGTTTTTACAAAATCTTTAACCTCTTCTTAATAATAAGACGTAAAAATGAGGGTGACGGTTGGGTTTTGCTAAAAATATTTTTGGGGCGGCAATTCCGTGTCCTTAAACCGGAATCTCACGTGCCGGTTTCCAAGCGGCTTTTATTGCGCCCTTCGTAATATTGCAGCACAGAAATGGCGATACAAACGTTCAGGGCATTCAGCAGCAGGAATTACCGGTTATTTTACAGCGGGCAGTCGGTGTCGCTGATCGGTACATGGATGCAAAAAACGGCGGTGAGCTGGGTGGTTTACACGATGACGCATTCGGCTTTCATGCTGGGGCTCACGGTATTCGCCACACAATTCCCTTCATTTCTGCTGTCTGTGGCGGGGGGCATTGTGTCGGACCGGTATGACAGGTATAAGGTGCTGCTGTTTACACAAGTGGCGTCGCTGGTGCAGGCCGCTTTACTGGCTATCCTGATCCTCACCAATAAATCCACAGTATGGGAAATACTCACACTCAGCGCCCTGCTCGGTATCATAAACGCCTTTGATGTGCCTGCACGGCAGGCGCTTGTGTATGAAATGGTTGATGATAAAGCCAACCTGTCGAACGCACTTGCACTTAACTCATCGATGGTGAACCTGGCCCGGCTCATAGGCCCGGCGGTATCCGGTATTGTGCTGGAAAAATTCGGCGCGGGCACCTGCTTCCTCGTGAATGCGGGAAGCTTTGTGGCGGTGATCACATCGCTGCTGCTCATGAGGCTGCCCAAACATGTGAAAAGGGAAGACAAGAAGAAGGCCGTCACTGACCTGAAGGAAGGGCTCCAATACCTGAAACAGGCGCCCACTATAGGGTTTGTGATACTTATGCTGGCCTGCATCAGCTTACTTGTGCTTCCGTATAACACGCTACTGCCGGTGTATGCAAAAGTGATATTCGGGGGCAACGCGGCAACTTTCGGTTATATAAACAGCTTTATAGGGCTTGGCGCTGTTTGCGGCACGTTCTTCCTGGCATCGTTGAAAGCGGGCAGCGACCTGAAGTTCATACTGCTGGCAAACACACTGATCTTTGGCGTGGGGCTCATACTGTTCTCCCACACGCATTACTTTCCGCTGGCTATGCTTTTTGCCACTATCAGCGGTTTTGGCATGATGTCGCAAACGACCATTTCAAATACGATCATTCAAACGACGGTTCATCACCATATGCGGGGCCGAGTGATCAGTTTTTTTGCGATGGCATTTTTTGGCATGCTGCCCCTCGGCAGCCTGCTGATAGGCGCTGTATCTCAGCGAATTGGAGCGCCGAACACCATATTATCGGAAGGCATTATTGCGATAATCATTGCGCTGCTTTTTTCTCCCTTCCTGAGCAAGGACAGGCTGGAACGGAAGGACTCCGAAGCGCTGGAAAAAGCCGAAGAGGAAGCTATGGAGGTGATATGACGCCTAACATTTTGATCTTTTCTTAACAGACGCTGGCCGGTTGTTTGTGCTTGGTGAGTGACCAAAAAATAACAACCATGAAAAACAGAATAATTGCAGCTATCCTGCTGGCCTTTATCAGCTTCGGAACTGTAACATCAGCAAACGCCGCACCGTGGCACCACCATCACCGTCATCATCACCATCACCCGCATCGTATGTGATGCACAAGCAAGCAGTAAGGGGCCTGAATAAAATTTATTCAGGCCTCCACGTTTTTGGTGCGCGGTAAAAAGTGTTCTGCCAGGTTTCTTATCTTTATAAGATGGATAAACGCTTTAATGTACGTGTATACGGGATATGGATACACAACGATAAAGTGCTGGTAAATGAGGAGCAGATACGGGGCAGGCAGATCATAAAATTTCCGGGCGGCGGGCTGGACTGGGGAGAAGGCACAATAGACTGCCTGAAAAGGGAGTGGAATGAGGAGCTGGGGATAGTGCCGGAGGTGGGAGCGCATTTCTATACTACCGACTTTTTCCAGGCGTCGGCGTTTGACAACTCGCAGGTCATCAGCATTTACTATCTCGTTTCAGCGGCAGTGCCCGATGTGATCGTGAATCATGTGCCTAATGAGCGAGCCTTCTGGATGGAGCTGCAGCGCGTTTCAGAAGACAGTTTTACACTGGCGATAGACAAGAAAGTGGGGCGTATGCTACAGGAATTATATTCGTGATATCGTCCTATAATTATTGCTAATATAGCTATTGCTGCATTAGTGGTCGTACCGCTTAACTTTGGGGCATATGAAATTATTGATGCAATACCTCGGCCGTTACAAGCTGATGATCTTACTGGCTATAGTACTGGCGGCGATCAACCAGAGTTTTTCGCTGCTGAACCCGATGCTTGCCGGTAAAATACTTGACCAGCTTGTAAATCACCCGCACAGCGCTGATAAACTCGGTACGGTGCCGCGCGATATGAATGCTTATTTCAACCTGGCGCTGCTGTTCATAGGCGGCATTATGGGTGTGGCGATGGTATCGAGGATAGCAAAAAATTTCCAGGACTACGTGGTAAATGTAGTGATACAAAAATACGGCGCACGCCTGTATACCGACGGACTGCAACATGCACTACGCCTGCCCTACCAGGACTTTGAAGACCAGAGCAGCGGGCAAACCTTGTCGGTATTGCAGAAAGTGCGGGCGGACTGTGAGAAATTCATCAATTCGTTTTTCAATGTGCTGCTGCCAACAATGGTGGGCATCGTGTTTGTGATCGTGTATGCCATATCTCTAAGCCCTTACCTGCCCCTTGTGTACATTGGCGGCGCTACGGTACTGGGCATACTGACGAGCGCGCTGAGCAAAAAAATAAAAACCGTTCAGAAAAACATAGTGCGGGAAACGAATGCCCTTGCCGGCTCCACCACTGAATCGCTGCGAAACATAGAGCTCGTAAAAAGCCTTGGACTTACGACGCAGGAAATACGCCGCCTCAATGCCACGACCATCAAGATACTGAAACTGGAGCTGAAGAAAGTGCGCAGCATCCGCACCATTTCTTTTATACAGGGCACTTTTGTAAACTTCCTGCAGCAGGTGATCGTAATGAGCCTGTTGTATTTTATCTACAAGGGGTCGCTTTCTCCCGGCCAGTACCTGACACTTACGTTCTACTCCTTCTTCATCTTCGGCCCAATGCAGGAAATAGGCAATGTGATCCTCTCCTACCGCGAAGCCGAAGCGAGCCTGAACAATATGCAGGAACTTTTTAAGAAACCCGTAGAATTCACGCCGGAAAAACCGGAAGCGATCAATGCAATAGAGCATGTGAAATTTGACGAAGTAACTTTTAAACACAACAGCTCGAACCGTCCTGCCCTTGACGGTATCGCTTTTGATGTGAAACTGGGGGAGACCATCGCTTTCGTTGGCCCGTCGGGCAGTGGTAAAACCACGCTTGTGAAGCTGCTGGTGGGCCTTTACCATCCTATAAAAGGACATGTGTACTACAACGGTCACGACGAGGCAAATATCGACTACGAAGAACTGCGCCGGCAAATGGGCCTGGTAACGCAGGACCCGCAGTTGTTTTCCGGCACGATAAGAGAGAACCTGCTTTTTGTAAATCCATCGGCAACAGAAGCAGAAATTAATGGAGCGCTGCAGAAAGCTGCCTGCCAAAACCTGTTGATGCGGGCGGAGAAGGGCCTCGACACCGTTATTGGCGAGGGCGGGCTGAAACTCTCAGGCGGTGAGCGGCAACGCATATCCATTGCCCGCGCGCTGCTGCGCCAGCCAAGATTAATGATATTTGACGAGGCCACGTCTGCACTGGACTCACTGACCGAAGAAGAAATATCGCAAACGATCCGCAGCATCACATCGCAGCGGCAGCATATAACGATAATGATAGCACACCGCCTTTCCACCATTATGCATGCCGACCGCATCTATGTGCTGGAAAAGGGGAATGTGATTGAGACAGGCACCCATGCTACGCTGATAGCAGAAAAAGGCCTTTATTATGCCATGTGGCGCCAGCAGATAGGCGAAAGAAAAGAGGTGACGCTGAAGCCGTCGATGGCCAATTAACCGGGATAACCATAGCCGAAAAACATCCGTAGAGGTTGACAAATTGTCAACCTCTATTTTTTTATGCAACATTAATCCATAGTATACACCGATAATAGATATTTATTTATATCTTGTTTGTTCTAACGTTACCCTGAATTTCAGATTTAGTGCTTTTGCAAATTTTTCAAAACCAGTGAACAATGAAACAATTTCCGAAAGTCGTTTTCGTCGTGCTCGTGGCCCTGGCGTCTGCCGGACAGAGCCTGGCGCAAAACCCTGTACCCGGTAAGCGGGGACAAGAACTTATTGACTCGCTGCTGAAGGAGTTGAAATCAGACAAATACGTAAAAAAAGAAGACACGGACAAAGTAACCATTCTTGGTAATTTGTCTTTTGCTTACTACCCGATCAATCCCAATGAGGGTTTAAAATACGCGCAGCAGTCGCTTGATCTGTCTACAAAGCTGGGTTGGGACCGGGGAATTGCCTTCGCGTATACGCGTATGGGTGTCAGCTACCAGTTCAAATCGGACTACCCCAAGGCATTGGAATACTACCTGAAAGCCGATACAATGTTTAACAAAATCGGTTATAAAAAGGGAATTGCAGGATCGGCCAGAAACCTGGGTACTATCTATTACTACCTGAGCGACTATCCAAAGGCGCTGACCTGTGCACTCAAGCATCTGAAAATGTCTGAAGAACTGGATGATAAATATGGCATTGCACTTGCCACCAACTCAGTGGGCATTATTTATATGAACCTGAAGGATGACGCAAAGGCGCTTGAATATTTTATTAAGGCGCTGAAGATGAACCAGGACCAGGGAAACACATATGTGGCAGCCGGGATAACAGGAAATATAGGAAGCGTGTATGAGGAGCAAGGCGACTACCCAAAAGCCCTGGAATATTATTTTAAGGTGCTGAAAATAAGCCAGGAACTGGGAGATAAAAACCTGGAAGCCATGTTCACCGGCAATGTATGCGAGACCTATTCGAAGCAAAAAAACTATGCAATGGCCATAGCCTATGGTATGAAGGCCCTGCAAATGGACGATGCTATTGGCGCTACAAACAATGCCGCCTTCGCGTTGACGTATATTGGTAATGCTTACCTCGCCATAGCGGAAGACCCCGGAACGGAGGGGAGCAAGCTACAGGTGAAGGGTGAAATGCAAACCGGGAAATACAATGAAGCGGCAATCCCGGCCGGAAAGACCGCGCGACTGCAACTGGCCATACAATACCTGAAACGGGGCCTTGACACTGCAACAAAAATCCATTCGCTGGAAGTAATGCAACCGTGCTATGAGGGCCTTGCAAAGGCGTACCAGCTTAGCGGCAACTATAAACTGGCTATGGAGAATTTCCAGAATTTCAATGCCATCAAAGACTCAGTATTCTCAAAAGACAATGAAAAGAAACTGGTGCAGACCGAAATGCAAAATGACTATGACAGGCAGCACCTGGCAGACAGCATGAAGACCGCAGAAAGGGAAAAAGTATCGGCACTGCAACTGCAACGCCAGCGCAGCTACACTTTTATGGGCATTGCGGGTGCGCTGCTGCTGCTGGGATTTTCATTCTTCATGCTGCGCAACAACAAGCTGCTGGGCAAAGAAAAAAAGCGCAGCGACGACCTGCTGCTGAACATACTGCCCGATGAAGTGGCGAGCGAGCTTAAGACCACCGGCAGCTCTGCCGCCCGGCACTATGAAGATGTAACCGTGCTCTTTACCGATTTTGTGAACTTCACGAAAGCAGGCGAGAAAATGAGCCCGCAGGCACTTATAGATGAACTGCACACCTGCTTCAAAACATTTGATGAG
Organism: uncultured Flavipsychrobacter sp.; assembly: GCA_964396625.1. Lineage (GTDB taxonomy): Bacteria > Bacteroidota > Bacteroidia > Chitinophagales > Chitinophagaceae > Nemorincola. The sequence goes on along the minus strand of CAYNGS010000118.1, from coordinate 51 downwards.
ATTACAGCCAGGTACAACATAGAAAAAATAAAGACCATCGGCGATGCCTAC
>CAYNGS010000117.1:0-7811 GCA_964396625.1 uncultured Flavipsychrobacter sp. | reverse complement strand
TAGCCCAGAAATTGATGACGTACACCGTATCCTTGGCCGATGTATGTGCTACTATATCGTCGGCACTGTAAGCTGGTATTTGCTGGGACTTCGCACTTTGAAAAAACGAGATCAGCAGCAGGACAAGAAGCAACTTTTTCATAGGCACCTGTTTTAACGCAACAAAGTGCAATTTACCATAAAAGCCACGTATTGCTTTCGGTATCGCGCATGTTTGGAGCGTATTGATTTTATTTTTACTTTGCTGTCAGGCAATTTGATCTTCATAAAGCAACTTATTATAAAGTTTAACATGGCTAAGCAAAAACAACCTTCCAAATCCAATCAGCCAAAAGCGAAAACGCAGACCGAGCATAAACAACCACCTAAACCCCTGGCCCAGACGAATGCCCCGGCCTCAAAAATGCCTGCGGACAAATGGTTTGTGATCATACTTGTAGCGTTTGCCTTCCTTATCAATGTGCCAACAATTAATTACGACTATACACTTGACGACCCCTATTTTACAAAATCAAATCCCCTGGTTCAGGAAGGTGTTTCTTCCATACCTGCTTTCCTCACACATGCCGCCTATTATGGCGTTTTTAAAAATCATGATGCTTCATACCGCCCCCTGCTGCTCACCAGCTTTGCCGTTGAAAAACAGTTTTTCGGATTCGACCCGAGGGTGAGCCATATAGTGAACCTGCTGCTGTTTTGCGGGCTCATAATGGCGTTGTTCCTTTTGCTCCGGAGAGTTTTTGACAGCGCCTCTGCCTACATACCTTTTTTCATTGTCCTGCTCTTTGAGCTGCACCCTATACATACGGAGGTCGTTGCCAGTATAAAAAGCAGGGATGAGATCATGGCACTGCTGTTTACGGCCATATGCACGCTGCAGAGCTTTAAGTACATTGATTCGGGCAAGACAAAACATCTTGTACTTTCAGGTATCTACTTTTTCCTGGCGCTCATGTCGAAAGAAACACCTGTAACCTTTGTGGCCATTGTCCCCATCACTATTTATTTTTTCAGAAATGTGCAGCCGAAGAGAATACTCATCACCTGTATTCCTTACGTCGCGGTGGCCGCCGTATATATGCTCATGCGCAGCAACTTTATAGAAACTGACGGCGAAAAAGTGAAGATCATGGTGAATAATAATGCGCTGATGGCCGCAACCAATTATGGAGAAAAGCTTGGCACAGCATTGTTTATCCAGCTTAAGTATATCATCTTATTGTTTTTCCCTCATCCGTTATCATACGACTACTCATACAACCAGATACCGATCATTGGCTTTTCAAACCCAAAAGTGGTGCTGTCTGTGCTGGTCATCGGCGGCTTACTGGGCTATGCGCTTATAAATATCAAGAGCAAAAGCATCTTTTCTTATTGCATTCTTTTTTATTGCGCATCAGTTGTGATCACATCTAATGTTTTAGTGGACATTGGCGCAACTATGGCCGAGCGTTTTGTTTTTACTGCGTCATTGGGTTTTTGCATTGCGATCGTTTTTATTATCGCGCGCCTGTTGAAGGCGGATACTACGCAACTTACTTATGCCACTAGCCCCAAACTATTTTATGTCGTGGGGGCTATCGCGTTGTTGTATGGCGTGAAAACCATCGCACGAAACCCCGTATGGAACAATAACATCGACCTGTATGAAAGCGGAGAGGAAACAGCCCCGGACAGTTGGCGAGCGCAGTACCTGCTGGGCGTGGAGTATACGCGACTCATTAAGTACCAGAAGACCCCGGCAGAAAAGAAAGAAATGTTCGACAAGGCTATCATGCATCTTAACCGCAGTGTGCAGATACTGCCGATAAATCCTGATCCATACTTCATAAAGGGATATGCCTTTGAGTTTGGCAATCGTGACGACTCCGCGACCGCCAGCTACCGGTCGACGCTGGCCGTGGACCCGACCAACCAGAAAGCTGCACTGAACCTGGGCGCGGTGCTGCTGAGAAGGGATAGCATGGCCGAAGCGATTCCGATATTGCAAAAGATAGTTGCCACAGACAGTACCAATACGGAGGCGCTGGCAGACCTCGGTGCTGCATATGGCAATAGCGGGCATTTTAATGAAGCGCTGACGTACTACCTGAAGGTAATGCGTATCAATCCGAACCAGCCTCCGAATGTGTTCATGAGTATGAGCAACATTTACCGTATCCTCGGCGACTCTGCAAATTCGCAGCATTACCGGCAGTTGCTCAACAATGCCATGCATCAAAAATAGTCAATATCGCCTGGCCCGTTAGCGCCTGTACCGTTTAGAGTTTTTATATTAAGTTTGTCGTCATTATGGATAAGAAGATCGCGCTGTTAAAGCAAAAGACAGAACAGGCACTTAAGGGTGGGGGAGAAAAACGAATAGAGGCGCAGCACAAAAAGGGGAAATTAACCGCGCGTGAGCGTCTGCAATTGCTGCTGGATGAAGGTTCATTCGAAGAAATAGGAAAACTGGTCACCCACCGCAGCAAAGACTTCGGTATGGAGAAAGAGATATACCCCGGAGATGGTGTGGTAACGGGCTATGGAACAATAAACGGAAGACTGACATATGTTTTCTCACAGGATTTTACTGTTTTCGGAGGCAGCCTGTCTGAGACCCATGCCGAGAAGATCGTGAAGATAATGGACCTTGCTATGCAGAATGGCGCACCTGTGATAGGACTGAATGATAGCGGGGGTGCGCGTATTCAGGAAGGGGTGGTATCACTTGGCGGTTATGCCGATATATTTTACCGGAATGTGAAGGCCTCGGGAGTAGTACCGCAAATTTCGGCCATCATGGGTCCGTGCGCCGGAGGCGCTGTTTACTCCCCTGCTATCACCGATTTTATACTGATGGTGGAGCATACCTCCTATATGTTCGTTACCGGGCCGAATGTGGTGAAGACGGTAACGCATGAACAAATAACAAGCGAGGAACTTGGTGGCGCACATACGCATGCTTCAAAATCGGGTGTCACGCATTTTGCGTGCGCAAACGAAGTGGCATGTATTGAACAGATAAAAAGACTGCTCAGCTACATGCCGCAAAACTGTGAGGACGATGCACCGGTATATCCATACGAGGGAGCGGATGAAATAAGAACGAAACTGAACGACATAATCCCTGCAAACCCCAACCAGCCATACGATATCAAAGAAGTAATCGAAGAGTTGGCCGATACGGATTCGTTTCTGGAAGTGCATAAAGAATATGCCGAAAATATTGTCGTCGGCTTTGCGCGGATTGGCGGCCGGAGTATTGGTGTAGTGGCAAATCAGCCTGCCTTCCTTGCCGGTGTGCTGGATATAAACTCAAGCAAGAAGGGCGCCCGGTTCGTGCGCTTCTGCGATGCTTTTAATATCCCCCTTTTGGTAATTGTCGATGTTCCGGGCTTTCTACCGGGTACAGACCAGGAGTGGAACGGAATTATCATCAACGGCGCCAAATTATTATACGCACTGAGCGAGGCTACCGTGCCCAAGGTTACCGTTATCACTCGTAAGGCTTACGGTGGAGCTTACGATGTGATGAATTCGAAACACATAGGTGCAGACCTGAACTATGCGTGGCCGTCGGCCGAGATTGCAGTGATGGGCGCTAAGGGCGCTGCCGAGATCATCTTTAAGAAAGAAATTTCTGAAGCGGCCGATCATGAAGCCAAGCTTAAAGAAAAAGAAGCTGAGTATATCGAAAAATTTGCCAACCCATATGGCGCCGCTGCAAGGGGTTTTATAGACGAAGTGATCATGCCTGAAGATACCCGCATAAAACTGATAAAGGGCTTTAAAATGCTGGAAAATAAAGTAGCTAAAATGCCCAAAAGAAAGCACGGTAATATTCCGTTGTAATAATCGCCGGGGATTGAAGTGTATTTTTCTTAAAATACACTTTATCAACTGGTTCAGGCCGGAACGGTTAGTCCGGGCCTTAGTGATGTAATCCTGCACTCACTGTTAATGATATGATCACCAGGTAAAGAAACAGTAAAACCAAAAATGTCCTTTTCATATATAAGAGGTTTAAAAGGCTATACATTCGGACTATACATAGAGCAATTTTCGTGCCATTTTAGACTTTCTTTCACATATATTCATTTAGACTATTTTTGCGGTCACTATCCACGAACAAAAGAAAATAAACGACAACAATAACGGTGATAATTCCCGTCGTCGCAAAAACATCCACCGGGCCAACCTGATACCACAATAGTCCGGCCAGGCTGCTGGCCACAAGTGTACAAATACTCTGGAAACCGGTATAGGTGCCTATAGCAGTCGCGGTGTCTCCCTTGTTTGTAATATTGGATATCCATGCTTTGCTGATGCCATCTGTGCCTGCTGCATAAATCCCGTAGAGCAAAAACAGGGCGAAGAAAATATAAATGTTGTTATTGAAAGCCATTCCAAAATATACGACAGCAAATAAAATAAGCCCGATCACAAAAACTCTTTTTAGTCCGATCCGGTCGCCGAGCTTGCCAAGCGGGAAGGAAAACGCCGCATAAACGAGGTTGTAAAAAATATAAACACCGATCGCGGCTGTATCGTTCAGGCCGGATGCCTTCATCTTCAGCAGCAGGAACATATCGGAGCTGTTAAACAACGCGAACAACAAAAGTCCGATCACCAGTTTCCGGTAGGCCGCAGGACCATTGCTCCAATATTTCAGAAAGTCGAAGAACCTGGTTTTTACCTTGCCAGCCCTCACCGGTAAATTTTTGTCCTTGACCAGGAATGTAAAAAAGATAGAGACAGCACCGGGAATAAAGGCAATGTAGAAAAGAGTTTTGTACCTCGACGGAAAAAAGTACAGGTACAGCAATGCAATTGAGGGGCCTATCACAGCACCAAGGGTGTCCATAGCACGGTGAAAACCAAATACTTTGCCTTTCGCTTCATGAGACGACTGGTCTGAGAGCATTGCGTCGCGCGCCCCCGTTCGGATACCTTTACCAAACCGGTCTAACGTTCTAGCCGAAAATATCCACCAGCTGTTGGTGAAGAGGGCCATCATAGGTTTGGAAATAGCGCTCAGGGAGTACCCGAGTCTTACGAACGGAAGACGCTTGCCAAGGTTGTCAGACAATTTGCCGAAGTAACCCTTGCTGATGCCGGATACAGCCTCTGCAAAGCCCTCAAGCACACCGATCAATAAAACAGAAAAACCAACACTTTTCAGGTAGATCGGTATAACAGGATACAGCATCTCGCTGGCCACATCTGTAAACAGGCTCACCAGCGACAATAACAGTATCGTCCGTGTTATTATCTTCATCATTATAAAGATAAGTCGATTGGCTGAGAACAAAATAAGCGCAAGTGTAACTGTTTAGTATTTTTGCTAAGTGAAGTTTATCGGCCGTCTTGTAGATATTGTTTTATACACGAGTCTGTTTACGGCCTGTTGTGCTACCGGCTTGTGCATGGCTACCGAACGCCTCATCGACCTCGCAACCCTTCCGCTTATCACACATTTGCATGTACTCGTTTTTGGCAGTACGTTGCTGGTATATAATGCCCCGCGCATTATTCATTTGCCCCGAAATAAAGAACGGCCTGCGAATGCTTACCGCAATTGGCATTTGTTTTTCTTTTGCACAGGAGGGGCAATGGCCATATTCGGGCTATACTTTATGCCGCTCAATATCATCATCACAGCAATAGTGCTCAGCCTTTTCGCTTTTGCTTATTTCCTGCCCATTCTTCCATTCAAAAACAGAAAACGCCTTCGCGATTTCGGTTGGCTGAAGATCTTTGTACTCGCCGGTGTTTGGACCATTGCCACGTCTGTATTGCCTATTTTATATTTTCAGAAGAGCGTCGTGGACTACCCTTTTGAGATATTGCTGCGCCTGTCGTTTATCTTCACATTGTGCGTTGTGTTCGATATCCGCGATATGCAGATCGACCTTGAGCACAACATATACACACTGCCACACAAGGTAGGCTTGCAAAATAGCTACCGGCTCATCAATATCACGTTGTTGCTGTTTGTCGGCCTGGGCGTCATCCAATACATTCGGTTCCCTGTCGGCGAACGGCTGGCCGGCGTGATCATCACTGCGATGGTAACAAGGCTCGTTGCAGACTATCTAAAAAAATACCCATCAGAAAGGGGCTATCTTGTCCTTGCTGATGGGTTGATGTTATTGTATGCTATACTTATTCTGATTCCCCTTTTGTGAGCTTATTGCTTTACCACAGAGATCACTTTCTGATTACCGTCTTTTGTTATCGCTAGTTGGTAAATACCCGGGGGCCAGCTTGATGGGTTAATGTTCGTAAGTTGGCCGCCGCCGCTCACACTAACATTATCCTGCGCAACGATCCTACCATTAAGATCGAAAACCTGCAAAACATACGAACCGGCGGTTGCATTGCCTATTTCGATATGCAGATTATTAGTTACCGGGTTTGGAAATGCCTTAAGTGTATAAGCCGGTACTGTTTCCGCAACACCGAGGAACGACGGCCACTCGCTGATTATAGCCTTTGCAGTATTCCATTTATCGGCATTGGTAGCATGTCCATCATCATTGACTGCATTCAAAGCCAGCCAGAAAGATACAGTGCCAGTGGCAGCCGCCGGAGCGGTCCAGGAAAATGACTCAACATATGTGGTTCCTGACCCGCCCGAGCCGGAAGTAGCTGTTATCGGGTTGCTGTGCTCCACCACATTGGCTGCAAACAGTGCCGTAGGAGTAAGGATAGCCGGGGTATATCTCACATTTGTCGGCAGCCCCGCTGCTGAAAACGTACCCGCGTTTACCGGTGTGGTCACAGAATCCGTCCCCTTGATACAACTTATCTGGAACCCGAATTTCGGTAAAGTATTCGATGTTGTGTTCGTCCCTGTGATCTTGACCGTATAGGTTTTGCCACCTTTGTAATGTGTAGTCGGCACACCTGCTGAGTCCAGTTCAATAGACAGCGTAATACCTGCGGTTGGAGCGCCTGCGGTGCCATGGCAACTGGCGCCGGTCGATGCACATCCTTTGGCATTTCCCAATCCTGTTTCCGATCCTGTGCAGTTATACCCACTCTCACTGCCTGCACCATTCTGGCCGCTGGTCAGCGTTACAATGGCTATCCCTGCGATACCCGTGAATAGTAAAATTTGTTTTTTCATTTCCTTACAATGTTAGTTTTGTGTTTTATGATAAATGTATATACATGCAAATTTATGCTTTTATGGCTAATACTTCTTGCTTCAAGCCCGGATAAAATTTTTTTTCGGCATGCTGTTCGCCGCCAGCAAAACAATCATTATCAGCAAATTATAGTACAAATTTAAGTCTCTATATAGCTCTGATTTATGGGCTGGGGTGAATTGAACATATGTTGTGGTGTTGTAGTTTTTCGCGGATTAAGCAATCGAATAAATATTGATTTATTTAAATTTGCTTTAAAAATAAGTATACGTAACTCGTAAACAAGCTACTGGGGTAAAGATTATAAAGACTTTAGACTTTATAAAACTGACTTGGTTAAACCGTTAAATAATAAAGATGAATCGGGGCATTTTACAGACAAAACAAACAGCAATTTGTAAATATATATGGTTCCTTATACCACCATTGATAGTCCCTATTAATTATTAATGACCTTTTTCAGTTAGAAGTATCTTTGCCCGGTTTATGGGACATAAAAAATTGATCCGTTTCAAGGCTATTGACACTTATAAAAATGTGTTACAGTATCCTGAAAACATGAAGGGCAACTGGAAAGACTATTTTAAGAATGGTAACGGGATTACTCTGGAGCTTGCATGCGGTAAGGGCGAATACAGCGTAAACCTGGGCCGGGAAAACAAAAGCAGAAATTAC
>CAYNGS010000116.1:0-7893 GCA_964396625.1 uncultured Flavipsychrobacter sp. | reverse complement strand
CCAACACACCGGTTAATACAGCAGCCAATTTACCCAAAGACCAGACGGGTAAAGGACCGGATACCAACAATCCTTCCCGTCCAGCCTACCGCGCCAACAAAACCGCAAAACAAGGCATTGCAAAAACCGGAAAGTCATCGGAAAAAACCGAACGCGCCGATAAGACAACCAAGGCCCTGGCATACAACGCGAAGCACAGCAGCAGCAAAGGTCCCAACGCGGAAGAAGATGTGCCCGAAAACGAATATGGAAGTTCGGCCGGCCGCCAAGCCGCTGAGGACAGGACATCAAAAGACCAACCAAACTCAGGGGACAAAAAAACAGAAGAACCTAAGATTGTCACCAAAAAAACCGAACAGCCCGTACAGAAATCTGCCGATCCAAAAAAAGATAACGACAAGAATAACCCGAGGCCGCGATTCAAGAGATTTGAGGTTGGTGTGAAGGCCGGTTATGAGGCGGGTTTTAACAATGACGGAGCAAAAAAAGGTGTTGTATCGCCCTATATACAATACAAAATAACGCCCCGGTTGGCAGTGATGTTTCAACCATCGGTCAAGAGTGCATACCTCAGCAGCAGAAGAATAGGAAATACGCGATCCTACTACAAGATCAATCCGGACAGCGCTATAACAGCCGGCCCTTCAAACCCGGTTTATGTAATAGACGGTACAAACCCTAGTTTCTACATAACAGACTATCAGTACCGGGAAACCCATGATACCATTTTAAAGTCAAACGCAGTATCTGGCTCTTACACCGAGTTTGAACTACCCGTATTGCTCAAATACTATCTTGGTAAAAACATCTCGGTTTACGGCGGCGTAAACATTGTTTACAGTAAACTTCTGGGAATATCCGAACATACCAACCTAAGCCAGCCGATTGTGGCCACAAAAGATACTTTCGTAGTATCAGCGACAATTGCAGACGCCCATCCCTATCCGATAAGATCTGTGATCAACTATTCAGGTACACCAATATCGGCATATTCCGGGCCTATCTATCCTGCGGCCACAGGCGATCAGTTCAGGGTTGGATATATGCTTGGTTTCAGCTATGAGTATAGCAAAAGGTGGCTGCTCGATGCATTGATACAGCAAGCATCGGCCCGGCCGAACGTAGAAGGAGGATACAATACCAACACGGCGCTGTCAGTACCCTATTTCCGATTCACACTGGGTTACAAACTCACAAAATGAGGGTCGGCCTTGCCACCTTAAACTTTCAACCTGAAAAATTTCAGATAAAGTATAATAATAAATATACAATATCCTTGCTAACATTTTTACTTGCTTCTACGTCAATAATATTCAGAACTATAAAATCGAAAGCACACTTTAATCTAAACAATTCATCTTTAAAACAAAAAACAGAAAAATTATGAAAAAGCTATTTATCCTAACATTTTTCGGGCTCATGGCATCGGTCAGCACATTTGCCCTTGACCCAATTCTTGGCACCCTCAGCACATGCGTTGGCTCAACCGTCTTCCTGTTTGATTCATCCGCGGCAGCGGGAACTTGGAGCAGCAGTAATAGCTCCATCGCCTCAGTTGCATCCCCCGGCTCAGGCCTGATATATGGCGTCTCTGCCGGAGTTGCAACTATTACCTATAGCGACGGGGTTAGTTTTGTTACTGCCAATGTCACCGTAAACCCAGCGCCAGCGGCCATTGTAGGTTCGGGCTCTGTTTGTTCGGGCTCTACAATCACTCTTTCAGATGCAACTTCAGGAGGTGTTTGGAGCAGCCTGGCAACGTCTATAGCTACTGTGGGAGCAGCTACCGGCGTGGTAGGCGGTGTTTCAACGGGCACAACCACCATTAGATACACTTTGCCGACGGGTTGTTCTGCGTCTAAAACAGTGTCAGTTAACACGTCGACCATTGGACTTATTTCCGGGGACTCGATGGTGTGTGCAGGTTCAACAGCAACGCTGATGGATGGCGTAGCCGGTGGTGTATGGACCAGCGGAAGTCCTTCTGTTGCTACGATCGATGCTTCAACAGGCGTTGTATCAGGCGTATCTTCGGGTGTGTCGACAATCACCTATACAGTTTCGGGCATATGCGGTTCGGTTAGCACCTACGTTGACGTATTTGTTTCTGCGGCTCCAAGTGCCGGCTCTATTACAGGCTCATCAACTGTCTCCGTTGGTTCAACCATCACCCTGACCGACGCAGCAGGAGGCGGTGCATGGAGCAGCAGCAGCACCGCTACCGCTACCGTGAATGCAGCAACCGGAGTAGTAACCGGTGTTGCTACGGGCACTGTAACGATTACTTATACCGTGACAACCGGCTGCGGCACCGCTACAGCTACCAAGACGATAACTGTATCTCCAGCAGCACCTGTCAATCGTATCTCCGGCCACATCAATTTCGGCGGCCCCGCATTGGACAGTTCTACCCTTATTCGTATATACCTTATTACTTATAACCCGTCTACCCACCTGCTGGAAGCGACTGACTCAACTTATACTTACGGTATCACCAGCAGCATGTACTACCAATTCCTTGGCAAGCCAACCGATTCGTACAGGGTAAAAGCGGCCATCTTCCCTGCTGTTGTCTTACCAACTGACTACATACCTACCTATCACACTAGCAGCAACTATTGGGGCACAGCAGATGTACTGTACCACACCGGCGGAACTGATGACGGTGTAGATATCAACATGTCTTGGGGTGCTGTGACCGGTGGACCAGGTTTCATAGGCGGCGATGTTACAACCGGTGCGAATAAAGGCACATCAGGTACATACCCCGCTGTTGGATTGTTAATGTATGTTAAGTCATCTACCGGCACTATTATACAGCATACCACAACAGACGCCGCAGGACATTACAACTTTACCAATCTGCCGGTAGGCCAGACGTATACGATATACCCAGAAGCAATAAATTTTGCAACTACTCCTTACAGCAGCATATCGCTTACTGCGTCTAACCCTGGTATGACAAATGCCAGCTTCGGGCAACATACGGTGTCAAAGACTATAACACCGATCACAACGGGCGTCATCAATATAAGCACAACTGCATCATCTGTGATCACATATCCTAACCCAACCAACGGATCACTGAACATATTGTGGAATGAACTCGCTACTGAAAACGGCACCGTAAGCGTTGCTGACGTAACCGGAAGAGAAGTTTTCAAGACCGCAATTAATATGACCGTGGGATCAGGTGTGAAACAAATCGACCTATCGAATCTTACAAACGGCATCTATATCATTACCGTTAAGTCAGGCACCATTAACTACGACAACAAGGTACAGGTACAGCATTAATCCGCTCCTTCATCAATAAGAAAGAGGTTGTCTCGTTTTGAGACAACCTCTTTTATTTGCTGCGCGTAACGCAGTTTATTTGGGCCTTACCCTGAAATAAAATCAGGCAATCAACACAAAAAATCAGGGAAACGGCTAAGACGCAAGAACTCAGAGGTGGCTATTCACCACTTGTTTCTTATACAATTCGTATAAAGTGAGTGGTACAATGTCGAGCAATTCCTTCTTCCTGCTTTCGTCATAAAAGAATGCATGTGAGAAAGAATAAACATAGACATTCTCAATAGCATTCTTAACAGCAGTATTGCCTTTTTTATATAATTTATCAGCGAGCGAAAGACATTTTTTTGCCGCATTCAGGTTGTGGTTCAGAACCTGGGCAATGGTATATTTCAGCATCTGCCGAACCACATCATAAGCATTCTCGCATTTTTCTTTTTCCCAAACACCTGACAGTTCCGGTATGGTTCTTTCAATAACTTCGGGCAATTCCTTTTGGCTGATCATTTTGCATTCGGTTTTAAAGAAAGTAGACTAAAAACTATGCCCAAAGATTAACGAGACATTAATTTTAACAGTGGTAATGCTAAGATTATTTCATTTTCCCCAAAACGATGGTCCATATTTCCTGCTCCAGCATGTCAGCGGCTTTGTTCATTTCTTCAGATCGCACCAAGATGTTTTTCACCTCGTCATTGTTATCAAGACCTTTAGCATTGGTTTTCACATTCAGGTAGGTGCCTTTCACCGCGGCGCGAGCGCACAAGGCCCCAACGCCTGCATCGCTGGCACAGTTCGGATTGCCTTTTTCGGCCATTTCCTTTGCCAGGTTGAATGACTGAAACGCAAGTTCCATGGTTCTGAATGGTATTTTTATGGCGTATACCGTAGCCGCATCCACCGCACTTTTGCGAGCTGCTTTCTCAGCGTCATTGGTCTTTGGCAAACCATAAGCAGCCATTATATGATTGTATGCGTTTGTATCTTCGTCTACCAGGTGCAGCAACTCTTTCATTAGCTCCTGTCCCTTTTCGGCATAACCCGAAAATTCTTCCCAACGGTCGTCCCATCCTTTTTTGTGGGCAGAGAGGTTGGCCACCATAGTGCCCAAAGCTGCGCCTAAAACAGCGCAATAGGCAGCGATCGAGCCGCCGCCGGGTGCGGGTGTTTCACCAGCCGTTTCGTGTGCAAAACGGGTTAAAGAAAGGTCTACCAGTTTCTTTGTCTCATTATCCTGAAGACAATATTCTATGATCTTCTTCTGAGGGTCAAACGGAGCAAGCTCATCGAGTCCCAGCGACTTGACAGCGATCCTGACCAGCTCCGCCTCACCTACACCAACGCTTCTTTGCTGTTTCCTGAGGAAATATTTTCCGGCTTCCAGCATCGCCTGCAGCGGTATAAGCCCCACCAACTCACTGCCGGTTACGCGCATTCCCCTCGCCATAGCACGCGTGCAGGCCACATCGAACAAAATATGCAGGGGCGTTACATTCATATTTGTCAGGTTCACAGATATCTGCGCTACCCCATATTCTTCTATATACCAGCCGATCGCTTTCACGCTCTGCAGCAATCCGGGGTCCCACAACGGTTCACCGTTCGCATCTTTCACCACTTTGCCATGCTCATCTTTCCGCTGTCTGCCCTTTTCCCTTACATCAAATGCGACTGCATTGGCCCGACGCGTAGATGTGGTATTAAGGTTAATATTGTACGCTATCAGGAAGTCACGCGCGCCAATTACAGTTGCACCGCACCGCTCATTAAATGCTGCATTTCCAAAATCCGGTTTCCATTCAGGCTTCAGTATTTTTGCTGCCAGTCCTTCATATTCGCCATGCCTTATGTCCGCAAGATTTCTCCGCTGAGCTGATGCCGCAGCATATTCGTATAAATAGACGGGAATGCCGAGCTCCTCTCCTACTCTTTTTCCTAGCATTCTGGCAAACTCTACCGTTTCTTCCATGGTTATACCTGAAACAGGAATGAGCGGGCACACATCCGTCGCTCCCATCCTCGGATGCTCACCTGTATGGCAGCTCATATCAATCAGCTCCCCTGCCTTCTTTATCGCCTGGAATGCCGCTTCAACCACAGCCAATGGGTTGCCTACAAAGGTGACCACGGTACGATTAGTGGCCTTACCGGGGTCCACATCAAGCAGCCTTACCCCCTCGATCTTCTCTATTTCATTCGTAATGTGCTTAGTTACTTCCATATTGCGCCCCTCGCTGAAATTAGGCACACACTCTATTATTGCTTTTGAGAAATCTTTCATTTGTATTATTTGAAGTTGCAAAAATACACGCCTTGCGCGATAATTGCTATCATCACTTTTGGACGCCTGCTGCCGACCTGGCCCATTCCGCCATTTTCTCATGTAATATATTCAGTGGAACGCAGCCATCCTTGAGCACTTCATCATGAAAGGAAGCAATATTGAACTTAGCGCCCAATTGCTGCTCATACTGCCTGCGCTCGGCGGTGATGGCCATCTGCCCTATTTTATAAGACAAGGCCTGGCCCGGGATCGCCATATAACGTTCTATTTCAGAGGTAGCATCTCCTTCGGTTATCAGTTCGTGCGCCATCATATACTTAATTGCGTCCTCCCTGCTCATGCCTTTATAATGCAGGCCGACATCGACCACAAGACGTATGGCCCGGTGAATACCGTCGCTCAGGTGGCCGAAATACTGGTATGGATCATTATACACACCGAGGTCTTTCCCCAGCGTTTCGCAATAGTGCGCCCAGCCTTCGCCATAAGCGCCATACCACAGAAACCGCCTGAATTTAGGCAGGGCTTTATTTTCCTGCTGAAGCGATATCTGGTAGTGATGCCCGGGAATAGCCTCGTGTAAGAATAATGTGGTCATACCCGTGCAATTGAATTTTTTCGGATCAAGTATGGGTACATAGAAGATGCCCGGGCGCGATCCATCTTCTGATCCCTGGTTATATTCCGCACTTGCTGATGCAGCTCTGAATGCTTCGGTCTGCCGGATGGTAAATTGTGTCTTAGGAGTGTGGTTGAACAACTTCTTAAGCTGCGGGTCCTCCTGCCTTTTTATTCCCCAAAAGCTGTCAATCACCTGCTTGTCGGCAGTAAATGGAAAAAATCTGGCGTCCGTACTCAGGTATTTAAAGAACGCGTGCAGGTCGCCTTTAAAACCTGTTTGGTCTTTGACCTTGTTCATTTCGCCCTCAATCCTCGCCACTTCGCTCAGCCCAATATTGTAAATACTGTCGGGATCGAGGTCTGTAGTTGTCCAATAGCGAATGCAGTACTTATAGAAATCGGCGCCACCGGGTAAATCCTTCATGCCGCTGGTAGCGCGCGACTTTGGCAGGTACTCCGTCTGAAAAAATTTATAGAGACGACTATAACATGGATTTACTATAGTATCGATCGCCTTTCGGTAAGCAGCGACCAGCCGTTGCTTATTCTCTTCCGAAAAGCTGTCGGGCATGGCCTTCAGCGGGCCATAAAAAATGCTTGCCGTATCGTTACTAACTACAATGGCCTTCAGTTGGGGCAATATCTTTACCACCAGGGTTTTTGGCAATACCCATCCGGTTTTTATTCCCTTTCGCATGTTTACTATTGCTGCGTCCACCCATTGAGGCAGAATCGCCAATCGTTTTAACCAGTTGTCATAGTCGTTTACACTTTTGAAAGGCTGGTTGCCGGTACCGGAGCCGAGCTGCGGCATATCTATGGTCAGGGCCCAAAACTGGTTGATCGGCAACAAATGAGTGGGATATTGAAGACCCTCCAGGCTCATCTGCATCTCATACCGGAAAATGCGGTAGCTCATAACGTCATCCTTATTCAACGCAAATGTGTCTATTGCGTTTACCTTGTCGAGATACTTCTTATAAAAACGAACAAGACCCGTACGAAATCCATCGTCAATAGTTATTGTCATCTGGTCGTTATACTGGTTGTCCCCATTAGCGGTCGCTTCCAGGGGGAACAATATCATGCGCTCTTCCCAATAGTCATTCAGCAGCTTGGCTAATTGCTTTGCGTTATCCTTATTTTCAGTTTTGGGCTCGCTATTCCTGCAACTCACAATCCATAGCGACAGTATAAATAGTACCAGCAGTTTTTTCATGAAGTAATTTTGTGTAAATAAAAGTAATTGTTTGCAATTGCTTTTCACGCATACTGGGTTAGAAATTAACTAAACCCACTTATTTTTAATAGCCAGTTTTACAGCCTGCACTTTTGAGCTGACGTGCAGTTTTTCGTATATGTTGGCGATATGAGTTCTTACTGTGTATGGGCTAATAAATAATTCGTCGGCAATTTTCTTATAGTCCAGGCCCCTTACCAACCCCTTGAGAATATCCATCTCCCGGTCAGACAGCGTAGTTGGTGTGCTGTCCGCTTCGCCGCGGTTGGCGCCCGACAGCAGGTTAAGCGCCTTCCGGGCAATGCTTGGGGACATTGGGGCGCCTTGTTTCTCAATAACCTCCTTTATGGCGTTTATGATCACATCTATCCGCTCCTCCTTCAGCAAGTAGCCGTCTGCACCGGCCTGTATAGCATCGAATAGCTTGTCGTCATCATCGAAAACAGTAAGC
>CAYNGS010000115.1:0-7896 GCA_964396625.1 uncultured Flavipsychrobacter sp. | reverse complement strand
ACCCATGGTGTGCTTGTTGCTGCGTATACTACAACGTCAACCGGCAGTCTTCTTACACCTACCGGGTTAACGTATACCCCGACTATTGGCTACGCAGGCGCTGATGTTTTTGTCGTAAAGGTATCGGATGGTTTTGCTACTGCAACTACTACTGTGAATGTAACAGTAACTGCGCTGCCGGTGGTAGCGCCTATATCGGGCAATGCATCGGTATGTATAGGATCACCACAGTTGTTTACTGATGCAACGTCGCTTGGGGTTTGGAGCGTTTCTGCAACCGGCCATGCAAGTGTATCGGCGGGAGGTTTAGTGACCGGGCTTACTGCGGGCATTGACACGGTATTCTACTCGTTGAGCAGCAGTTGCGGCAACGTTTCTCAGAATTTTCCGGTATTGGTTAGCCCGACGGTGGTGCCGGCTGTTACCGTTACATCTGCTTATGGCAATATCACCTGCCCCGGCATCGTTGATGTGTTCACTGCCAACCCGACAGGCGGCGGGGGTGCACCTGTCTATCAGTGGCTTGTCAACACTTTTGTTGTAGGTTCCGGTGGCACCACTTATTCTTATGTACCTGCGCCGGGCGATGTGGTAGCATGTATACTGACCAGCAGCGCGGTGTGCGCCAGCCCATCGAGCGTTTCGGGCAGCATAACAATGGACGGTGGCACATCGGCTGTACCTACGATAGCTATCACATCAAGCAGCGGAAGTGTTTCCTGCCTGGGTGTCCCTGTTAATTATACGGCCGCGATCACAAATGGCGGCCCCTCTCCCGCTTATAACTGGACCGTAAACGGTGCTGCTATGAGCGCTGCGAATCCGTTCACGTACACACCGGCTGATGGCGACGTGATACAGTGCACGCTGACCAGCAGTATTCCATGTGCTTCGCCCACAACTGCGGTAAGCAGCACAATAACTATGAGTGTGTTTACAGTGGTAGCACCGTCAGTGAGTATTACGGTTAATCCGGGGAATATACTTTGCATCGGTTCTGACGCGACGTTTACTGCTATCCCCGTGTTCCCCGGCACAGCTCCTATTTATACCTGGAACAAGAACGGGATCAATGTTGCAACCGGGCCAACCTATTCTTACACGCCCACCAACGGCGACCACGTTTATTGCTCCATGCATACCAATGTGGAATGCCCGCTGTCCAGTACCGTGCTGAGCGGCACGGAGAATATGATCGTTGAAAATCCAATACTCCCGGTTGTTAATATTGTATCCATACACGGAACCAACATAGCTGTTGGCGGGCATGATACGCTGGTGGCAACCGTTGGAACAGGACTGGCTGCACCAAAATACCAATGGTTTGTAAATGGCGTGGCAATAATTGGCGCGACGACAACCAATTTTATTTACAGTGGCGCTGCCGGAGGAACAGCGATAATCAGTTGCATCGTAAGCAGCGGGGATATTTGCAACCGCTCGGCTACCAGCAATTCGATCACCGTCTATGTGGGTGATGATGCGGTAAGGCAAATGCCTGCCGAGGGCAGTGAGCTGCACCTGAGCCCCAATCCGAATTCGGGAACGTTTGTGATGAACCTGGCCTCAGGTTATGATGGAAAAATGCAGGTGATCGTAACCAATGTGCTGGGCGAAAAAGTTAAGGAGTTTACAGCAACAACCAATACGAATGTTGACGTGAACCTTGGAAAGGTGCCGGGGCTCTACTTCCTGTCTGCAACTACAGAGCAGGGCAGGTATGTGGCCAAGGTGCTGGTAAACTAAGCTACGCTATCTCATAATTTATCAACCCTAAATGCAAAACGGCATTTAGGGTTTTTTTCGGAATGAAATTCAGATTTGTCTTTTTTATCTGCTGCATTGTTTTGTCAGGCCATGTTTGGGGACAAGATTATGTTTATGTAAACACGAACAACCTGATCTTCCGGGACCGGCCCGAGAAAAAGTATAGGGTACTTGCGGTACTGCAGCCGCCTACCCGTCTAAAAGTAGATCATAGCGATATGACCTATAGCAACAACCGGGCCGTCAACTCAAAGTTCTATGAGGTTTCGTTTGTGATCCGCAACCAGGAAACGAAAAGATCAGCATCGTATCATGGATGGGTGGAACGTCGGTACACGGTGGAGCACCTTTCACAAATTGCAAAGGCTGGAATTGATACTAACATTTCACTTTCGGCAGCCATTGGCGACCTTATACCCTATATGGGCGACGACGCGCACAACCCGAACAAGATGAACTACCAGGCGTTTCCGTATTCAAAATATAAAGGCGGAGAAAAGCAATTTGCGGGTGTGCAACCCGGCGGGCGCAAATATCATAGCGGACCACGCGGCGGGTGTTACTACATCAGCAAGAGCGGCCGGAAAGTATACGTGGACGGCAAACTTTGCAAATAAATACGGCACTTGCGCAACGCTACATTTATGAATTACCTAATTTAGCCAAATGAATCTTAATGCTCCGCAACAAATAGCCAACTACATAGCAGGCACCCTGCAGGCGCCCCTGAACGGGAAGTACATAGACAATATAAACCCCGCTACCGGCGAGGTATATAATCAGACACCGGACAGCGACGCTAAGGATGTAGAAGAAGCAGTAGGTGCGGCAAGAATAGCTTTTCCGGCATGGAGTACGGCACCGGTGGAAGAAAGATTTAAGATACTGAACAGGATAGCCGAGCTGATAGATGAAAACCTGGAAGCTCTGGCGCTGGCAGAAACAAATGACAATGGCAAGCCGTTGTGGCTGAGCAGGAAGGTGGATATACCGAGAGCATCAAGCAACTTCAGATTTTTTGCGACCGGTATCATGCACTTCAGTACCGACAGTCACAATATGGAGAATAAAGCCATCAATTATACCCTGCGTCAGCCGATAGGCGTGGTGGGGTGTATCTCTCCGTGGAACCTGCCGCTATATCTTTTTTCATGGAAGATAGCTCCGGCATTGGCCGCAGGCAACTGTGTGGTGGCTAAGCCAAGTGAGGTGACACCAATGACAGGATACCTGCTGAGCATTATCTGCAAAGAGGCCGGGCTGCCGGATGGTGTGCTTAACATTCTGCATGGCACGGGGCCGGGCTGCGGCGCTGCAATTGTTGCTCATCGTGATATTAAGGCGATATCTTTTACAGGCAGCACACGGGCAGGAAGGGAGATAGCCCTGACGGCGGCACCGATGTTCAAAAAAGTATCGTTAGAGCTTGGAGGTAAGAACCCTAATATAATTTTTGCAGATTGCGACTGGGATAAGATGATGCGCACGACGCTGCAATCGTCCTTCAGTAACCAGGGTGAGATATGTCTGTGCGGCAGCCGAATACTGGTGGAAGAAACCATTTACGAGAAGTTCAAACATGAATTCATTGCGCGCACAAAAAAACTGACTGTGGGCGATCCGCTGGACGAGAACAGCAGGCAGGGCGCCATAGTGAGCAGAATGCATTTTGACAAGGTGCTGGGTTGCATAGACCTGGCTAAGCAGGAAGGCGGCAGCATACTTACCGGCGGCAATGTCGTGAAGCTGAAAGGCCGGTGCGAAAACGGACTTTTTATAGAGCCCGCCATTGTGGAAGGATTGGGCCCGAACTGCCGCACTAACATGGAGGAGATATTCGGTCCGGTGGTGACACTGCAGTCTTTTAAAACAGAAGATGAGGCGCTGCAACTTGCAAATACCAGCGACTACGGCCTCAGCGCAACGATATGGACGCAGGATGTGAGCCGTGCCAACCGGATAGCCGCATCGGTGCATAGCGGTATCATCTGGGTAAACTGCTGGCTGCTTCGCGACCTGCGCACACCGTTCGGTGGCTTCAAAAACAGTGGCATAGGCAGGGAAGGCGGCTGGGATGCACTTCGTTTCTTCACTGAGCCAAAAAATGTGTGCATCGAGCTGTAAGCCGGAGGTAAAAATTCGAAAATCAAACAGGGGATATGAGCGGGTGACCCTTACGGAATACCACTCTTTAAGGCCGCATTTTGCAACCTTAAAGAAAACAGGGAGAGGTGAGCATAGCAAATAACCCCGATTGTGTACACAGAACAAGGTGTATCAATGCTTTCGAGTGTAATGCGAAGTGACAAGGCTATAAGCGTAAATATTGCCATAATGAGGGCCTTTGTGTTTATGAGGCAGTATGCGTTGACGCACAAAGACCTTACAGATAAATTAAAAGAACTGGAAAGCCGGTAAGGCAAGCAATTTGGTGACGTTTATGAGGCGCTGAATTTTTTACTACAAAAGGAACAGGAACAAACCGAGCAACACAATCGAAAACGGATCGGATTTAAACAACAGGAAGAACCATGAAAACAAACACTACCAAGATACCATTTACACCCTATCAGAAATTTGCGATCTTTATATTAGCAGTTACCCAGTTTACGGTGATACTTGATTTTATGGTCATGTCGCCCCTCGGTGATATGCTGATGAAGTCGATGCTGCTGAAGCCCGCACAGTTCGGCTTTGCGGTGTCGGCTTATGCATTCAGCGCGGGCATATCGGGCCTGCTGACCGCCGGCTTTGCAGATAAGTTTGACCGCAAAAAACTGCTGCTCTTCTTCTATACCGGCTTCATCGTTGGCACATTGTGCTGCGGGCTTGCCAATTCTTATTTTTTGCTGATAACTGCCCGCATCATCACAGGGATATTTGGCGGGGTAATAGGGGCTATATCCATGGCCATTCTCACAGACCTCTTTGATATACATCACCGCGGCCGGGTAATGGGGTTTGTGCAAATGGGTTTCGGAGCCAGTGGCGTGCTGGGTGTGCCCATCAGCCTGTATATAGCCAACATATGGGGATGGCAGGCGCCGTTCCTGATGGTAGCGATGCTGGCAGGTTGTGTAGCCATTCTGATCTTATTAAAACTTAAGCCGCTTACCGGGCACCTGGCTGTGCAGCACGACCGGACCGCCGTCACGCACCTGCTGCACACAGTGGCGAAAAAAGACTATCGCATTGCATTTCTCGCTACTGCGCTCCTGTCGATAGGCGGATTTATGATGATGCCCTTCGGCAGCGCTTTTGCCATCAACAACCTGCACATCACACAGCAGCAGTTGCCTATGCTGTTCATGGCATCCGGTACAACATCGCTGTTGGTGATGCCGTTAGTAGGTAAGTTCAGCGACAAATTTGATAAGTTCCGGATATTTGCTGTTGCATCTGTGGGCATGATGATCATTGTATTACTGTATACACATCTTTCGGTGACACCACTGTGGCAGGCGATGATCTTCAATATATGCATGATGATGTGCATTATGAGCCGCATGATCCCTGCCGGGGCGCTGACCACCGGCATACCTGATATGGCAGACCGGGGCGCGTTTATGAGTATCAACTCGTCGCTGCAACAAATAGCCGGTGGCATAGCTGCCGCATTTGCCGGCACTGTTGTTGTGCAGAAAGACAAGTTCAGCCCGCTGGAACATTATGATACACTGGGGTTTGTGATAGTGGGTATTTCTATTGTGGGCATCTATACCGTTTACAGGATGAGCCTGATGGTGAAACGAAAACTGCACGAGAAGATCGTATAAAGCATGCCCGACTGCCGGGTGAATTTTTTGTTACCAGGGCACCCCGGTGTGCCGAAGCCACACATTTTACTTATTTTTATTGCCCATTTCTTAACCATAAAAACCATGACCATGCCACGTTTCAACGCATTTTTTATGATACATAAAGGCCTGCGGGCAATGATGTATGATGTATCGCTGAGCCTTCAGCACGCCGATTTTTCGCACGAATACCCACACGCGCTGGAAAGGCTGGAGCATGTGCTGGAAATATTTGACGCCCATGCCGGCCACGAGGATAATTTTCTGTTTCCACTGCTTGAATCCTGCGACCCCGCACTGCAGGAAGACATGGAGAAAGAGCATGTGACTGATATAGCCCTGAGCAATGAATTGAGATCGTTGATGACGTCTTTCAAGTCTGCGGCAAGCACAGATGAGAAAAGGGCGCTGGGGAGTAAAATATGCTACACTTACTATGAATTCATTGCCTTTAATCTGATACATCTGAATAAAGAAGAAATAGTGGTTAACGGATCACTATGGAAACATTATGAAGATGAGGAAATAATAAAGGCAAATATGAGCATGATAGCCACGCTGACACCGGAAGAGGTGAAGCGAAATGCTATATGGATGATGCGCGGCTGCAGCAACCCGGATATAATTGGGTGGCTGGGAATGGTAAAGCGGCAGGCGCCTGAGCAGGTGCTGAAACTGTTGCTCAGCATAGCCGAAGAAGAACTGCCTTCTCAGCGTTTTGAGGCCGTACAAAATGCTGTGATGGAGATGGTGTGACCGACTATTATTGCTGTCCTTAAGGCCATGATATCAGGTTGGGCTGGCAGAAGACCAACGCTACTCTACCAACCCAACAACAGAAAAAAATGAGCTTAGAGCTGCTGCAGCTTTATGATCAGGTCGTTGTGGGTTTCCGGGGCAAGGGTTGCATTTATTTGCATGCCATCCTTTGGTGTGACGTCCTTCTGATCATAGTAGTACAAGCTGCCGTTTTTGTATGACATCACTGCGACTTCTATCGTAAGGCCGTTCGGCACCTTCACCTGTGAACTAGTAGAATGAGTGATCGCTGAATAAGTGCCGGATAAGTTCCGAACGGCGTTGATAGACGGATAACAATAAAGAACATCGTATTGGTTGGGTCGAAGCTTTTGTCAGGAAGAACGATGTTTATCGTCATTTCCGTTGTTGGCTGTGTAAACACATGGTCGCAGTTGATCCAGCCGAAGTTGGTGCAGGAGTCAAAGATATAGTAAGAGTTGTAGTATAATATTTTGGCAAGGGAACTATCCACATTCACCGTACCTTGGCTCGAAGTGCCGGTTCTCACCGAGTCGGCTGTATTCCAGTTCACCAAAGAAGTTCCGATGAGGTTAGATGTTTGCAATGAACCGGTAACCCCGAAATACAGTTGCATTGGCTTAGTCGAGGGTGCAGACTGAGGAAAGCCTATGCCGTATCTGTTAGCTTTTACAGATTGTCCATTCATAGTGGCTGTGATATTCACTTCGCCGCCACTTTGAAGGATATCTTGCGTGGTGGTCATCGTAGTGCTGCCATTGGCAATCATCTCTCCCGGGCTTGTCATTTCCGTGAGTTGAATATTTATTGTGCCGCTTGTAATCGGATTTCCCTTGATGTCAAGGAAGGAGTTTGGATAAAAGTTGATCACAGTGCCCTTAGCCCCCACGATTGTGTGTGCCGATCCGGCCTCCACATTAAAGTTTTGCGGGGTAGATTTCATCGCCGTAAGTAGTTCGGCTATGTTTTGGTAAGATCCGGTTGGTGTATTTGCGTTTTTTTTGCAGGCGCCAATAGCGATAACAAGACAAAAGAATGCCAGCACTGCAATGGCCCGGCGCTTCGGCTGGTTGAAAGTTGGTTTCATAAGAAAGTTGTTTTTGTTGGATGTATGAACAAAAACAACGCTTTGGCGGAGAAATTATTACAGGCAGCAGTAAAAAAAGAAAGCCCCGAAACCGGGGCTTATAGGTAGGTAGGTGCGGACAGAGTGTATAGGTAGGGGTTACAGTGGGTTTACAACATCCGGGTTTAAAGTAACAGGGCTTTATAGTGGAAAAAATGTTTCTTACTTATATAGGCGTGATCTGAAGGAAAAATGTTAGTAAACAATGAAAATATTTTTTTTAATAATGTAATTTGATCATAAAACAGTATTTCTTATCCTTACTTTTGGGTTAATTAGAAGAACTGATCATGTTGGTAAAATTATTCGGCAGCGCCGTATACGGGGTGGATGCAATCACGATAACGATAGAGGTGGATACGCCGGGAGGTGAGGTCGGTGTATTTATAGTTGGGTTGCCGGACAATGCGGTAAAAGAAAGTAAGG
>CAYNGS010000114.1:0-7911 GCA_964396625.1 uncultured Flavipsychrobacter sp. | reverse complement strand
AACCGGTATACCTACACCTGTGTCGTGTATGGAAATACCGGTTTCATTCACGCCCTTGTATAATTTAATAAAGACCTCACCCCCGGGATTTGTGAATTTAATAGCGTTGTTCACGAGGTTTCTTACAACGATGTCGAGCATGTCTTTATCGCCTATTATTTCTATTCCCGGATCAATGGAATAGGTGAGCTTGATTCCTTTTTTCGCTGCAAAGGATACCTTGCCGCTGGTCGCCTTTTCTACAATATCCCTCAGGTGAATAGGCGTGAGGTTAACCGTCACGCCATGCATCTGGGCCCTGGCCCATGACAGCAGGTTCAGCAGCAAGTCTGAGGTGTACTTGGTTTGCTGCAGCAATTCATCTTCCATCTCTGTTTTTTCCTGGTCCGACAGCGTCTGCCGGGACAGCACCTCGAGATAACCCATTATGGAATCAAGTGGCGTTTTGAGGTCGTGGGAGATGATCGAAAAAAGTTTATTCTTTTCTTCATCAGCCTTTTCAAGCGAGTGGTTTTGGACCACGATCTGCTTGTTTTGTTCAGAGAGTGTCAGTGCCCGTTCTTCGGCTACTTTTCGCTCGCTGTCATAATACTTCCGCAGGTGATTTGTGATTGAGAAGATAAAAGCGATAACGGCCACATAGGAGAAAGCCATATCGAGAAAGCGGTCCTTCCGGTCGGGATAGGTGTCAGGCGCCCATGAGGGGTGCAGGAACTCACTCAGCAACAATAACAAGACAATCGTGAGGTGTAGCGTGATCCATATTTTGTATTGTTTAGGTTTGCCAATGGCTATCAGTAACTGGAAGGTGAGAAAAAAGAGACAAATGGTAGGGCCGGTGATGCCCGAATTGGTATAATAGTTTAGGATGAGTGCCAGGTAGCTGCATGCAGCATAGATCAGGATGCCGGTATGGAATTTCTTTTTGAACCGGGAATAGTAGTACAGAATGGAAAGCACTATCACAAGGGCCACTATCACCCACGCCATAATGGCCTGGGCAATGTAGAGATCGAAGAGAAAGCAGTAGAAAAGAATGATAAACGTGATGACGCACACGTAATTAAAAGCCCGGTTCTCCATAGAGAACTCAGCGCGATCGCCCGTCAGTTGATCCCAGATTCTTTTTCCGTTACCTGTCCCTGGATCCTTGCTCATTTACTATTGGCCCTTCAAAGTGATATACAAAACCGAGTTTACTGATACTGAGCTTGCTGAAATATAAAACCGGCCTTTTTTAACAGAGTAGACAAAGATAGTGCTTTTATGTATGCAACAAATAAATAACATAGCATTAATTTAACTATTTAATCCGTAATTGATACCGATCATTGAAATAATCAGCAGCAGCCCGCGTTATATGTTTGAACCATCGTGACCGATGAGGCGAACAATAGTATACACATCATTTTTGTTGTCGGCGGCAGCCGTTCTGGTTGCATCGTGCACGCACGGTATCAGGGAAGATCTTGTGCCATCAGGTGCACCGTTTGAGGCACACCTGAATGTTGTGTATGGCACAGATGCTGTGCAGCAGGCTATGGATGTGTATCTGCCGGTGGTGCGCGATACTGCGAATACGCCTGTGGTGATACTGCTGCATGGCGGCGCCTGGGTGCGCGGAGATAAGGCGGACTTTGCCGGGCTTGGGCTCGATACATTTTTTACCTCAAAGGGATTTGCGCTCATAAACATGAACTACCGGCTCGATGATGCTTACAGATACCCCGCGCCGGTGGACGATGTTGGGCTGGTGATGAACTACATCAGGCAGAAGGCGGCGGACTGGAAGATAAACCCCAACAGGGTGTGTCTCTTTGGGCGTAGCGTGGGGTCGCAGCTGGCGCTGCTTTATGCCTACAGCCGGAATGAGGACCACAGGATAAAGGCTGTGATAGACGGATTTGGACCCACCGATCTTACAGATAGCTCGGTTGCTTATACCGCATTGGGCTTCAATGTTACTTTTCTATTGGGTTCTTACGGTTCAAACCTGCAGGCGTGGCGCGACAACAGCCCCATCAACTACCTCGGCGGCGCTGTGCCCACGCTGATCTTCCAGGGCACAGCCGATTCGCTGGTTTACCCCATACAGTCACAGATGCTGTACGACTCTCTGCAGGCCAGGAGTGTTCCCAGCATCTACGCAAGCTGGGTAGGCGACGGCCATGGCTGGCCGCAATACCGGTGGCTGCAGTGGCGTGATACTACGGCGGCATGGATAAAACGTTTTTTATGATTTATGGGCGTTGCGCTGGCTTGATTTTTGTTCGGAATAGTTAGACATTTCTAACTAAAACATAGGTTATGAAAAAATACTGGCAGGCAATTGGGATAGCGGCTATCGCAACCGGAGTGCTATATTATCCGGCAATGAAATTGTATCAATATCTGAAGAACAGGTCGAAAGACGATGCTGCCGGCGACGAAGAGCATCATGTGAGAACATTTTTTAGTCCGGCATACCGCAACCGGCACAAACCCCATCACCGTACTGCACACAACGGGCACACCGATCATCATAGCGGGCAGCATTGATCGCCCAAGTCGTTTGCTGGCTCAGAACAGCTCTTTCAGCACTTTGTAGATCACGTTGGGCTTGCCGAGCGTGTAAAAATGCAGAATGGGCGCATTGTTTTTCAGCAGGTCGCGGCATTGGTGCAGCAGCCATTCCGTGCCTACCTGTTCGCAGTCGGCTTCCGTTTTGGCCTTCATCATTTCGTTACACAGTTCCACGGGTACTTCCACATTAAATACGCGCGGTATCATGGTAAGCTGCTTCTTGTTGGTAAGCGGCTTCAGGCCGGGCATTATAGGTACGGTAACACCATGCTCACGGCATTTTTTTATGTAGTTATAGAAGTGCTCGTTCTTGTAGAACAACTGGGTGGTTACATAGTCTGCACCCAGGTCTATCTTACGTTTCAGGTAGTAGATGTCGGTGTCCATATTGGGCGCCTCCATATGTTTTTCCGGATAGCCCGCAACGCCTATGCAGAAGTCTGTTTTTGCCCCGTCTATAATATCCTCTTCCATGTAGTGTCCCTTGTTCAGGGTTACGATCTGCTTCACCAGGTCCTCGGCATATCTGTGCCCGTGCGGATGTGGGTTGAAGAATTTTTCATTGGCCGCAGCATCGCCGCGCAGCGCCAGCACATTTTTTATACCCAGGAAGTCAAGATCGATCAGGGCATTCTCGGTTTCCTCCTTGCTGAAGCCGCCACATATGAGGTGGGGTATGGCTTCCACTTTATATTTGTTCATCAGTGCGGCGCATATGCCCACAGTGCCGGGGCGCTTGCGTATCTCCACGCGCTCAAAGTTGCCGTCGGTGCGTTTCTTAAAAACCGACTCTGCGCGGTGATAGGTAACATTGATAAACGAAGGTTTGAATTCCATCAGCGGGTTCAGGTGGCTGTATATGGACTCAATGCTCTTGCCCTTGGTAGGTGGCAGTATCTCGAAAGAGATTATAGTTTCTTTGGCCTGGGCCAAGAGGTCTGTTACTTTCATAATTTAAAGATGACAAAAGTATAATTAATTGGTTAATTGCTGCCTGTCCCGATTAAGAATTATGAGATTTAAGAACAGCCAACCGATTACTGCATTGTGCAGAAAAGTTTTTGCTGCCGCAGGTGGATACGGCGCCCGGATTTAGCGCAGTAGTTTGTCCAGGGGCTTCTTCATTGCACTACGAATTCACGGATAACGTTATGCAAATCGGTACTTGCCCATTGATGACAACGGCAATTAAAAGGATGATCATTATTAAGAAAATAGATAATGTGGCATGTGTTTTTCATCATATATTTTTTTATCCGTGAAAATCGTGTATTTTAGATGCGAATTTCATCAGGCATACAGGAACTGATAGGCGAGCCTATTTTGTTTATTGCCTTTTTATCATATACGAACTGCTTAAATCCTCTATATTGACTAAATTTATTGACATGAAAAGAATTTACTTATTAGCGCTGCTTTGTCTGCTCGGATACCAGGGATTTTCTACGACCTATTTCTCGGATTGCTTTCCAGGAGGTCGTGTTGATTCACTGAAAAACTGGAACTCTTTGCTAACGGGGGGCGGGATTGCACCGACCACATTTCTAAATCCAGGGGACTCTTTCGTGATCAACATTGCGATGAGCGATTCTGTCGGCTGGACAGTCGCTGGATCTGTTCATGTCACCGCCAGTTGGAAGCATGTTGTGAGTTCTTCTGACACTATAAGGATAGGTCGAAATCTGAACTTTAGCGGAACTGCACCATTCGATTATACATGTAATGGTGCGGGCAATGTAGAGTTATATGTCGGCGGAGATCTGACTTTTTCAGGCACCTCGCATATTGGTACAACAGGCTCCTGCAGCCCCCCGAATTATATCCATCTACATTTCAACGGTACACCGCTATACCCCGCAGCGCAAAAAATCACCTGGACGAGCACAGCAGCCAGCGATCATACCTCCATGTCCGTTGAGAGCGGTAGCAGGACCATGCTGAACTCAGCCAACATCAAGATACCCGCGAATTCCGATACGGGTTTTGTTGTACAGGGCGGTGGTGCATTGATATGCGGCACCAATGTGCTGGACGGTCAGTCGCAGAACCAGTTCAATCTTTATGACAATGCAACTATTTATACGGCTCATACGGGCGGGCTTAATGGCTCCATCACAAACACACTGACACAATTCTTTGATGAAGGCGCACACTATGTATTTAACGGCACCGCGCCGCAGGTAACAGGCGCGTATATGCCCGGCACGCTGGTGGCTCCGGGAACAGACACTATAGATAACGCCACGGGTGTGACGCTGTCGGCGGCACTGTCGTGCAACTCAGGAACGTCGACTAACCTCGAACTTGGAACCTTTAATATTTCTCCATTTGCGCTTGCTGTCAATACCGGCAGCGCCGTGAATGTGGATGGCGGAACCTTCGATACTAATCCAATATATGCGGGGCTGATAAATGTTACATTCGAGAACCTGGGTGCAAACGTTACGCCTTGGAATACCAGCTTCGAACTAAAGCCGACATCGCCCGCTACATCGATCGGAAAGATCACCGTTAATAAGCCCGGAGACCTTGTGATCCTTGGTTCTTCTGCTACCGCTAACGACTCGGTAATAATAGCTGCGGGTTCTCTAAGCGCACATACCGGACCGTCGTATGATATTACTGCTAAATGGGCATGGATCAACAACTCAAGTGCAACTGCGTTTGTTGCGTTCGCCGGCAATGTGTTTCTGACAGGGATCAGCGGTACTCAACACATCGGCGGAAGTTTCCCGACCACTTTCAATAACCTGCTGCTGAATAATGTTGCAGGCGCTGTTATAGATACCGACGAAAATGTGGGAGATACGCTGACGCTGACTGCCGGAAATCTTAGTATTGGCACGCACAAGCTGAGCCTTGCCGCTTCAGCCGTTGCTGTGCAGCCCGGCACATTTGACAATACACATATGATCATCGCGGATTCTACTGGTGTGGTTGTAAAGTCTTGCAGCGCCGACGGATCATACCTCTTCCCCATTGGGGATAGCGGGCCGAATTATTCGCCGATAACGATATATTTTACCGGCATTAGCTATGGACCCGGCTCAGAACTGGACGTAAATCTGCGGCCGAGAAAGGAACCGAATAATATGGACATCACAGACTATACCAATCGTTACTGGACCGTGCACAGCACATTCTCGGGCACCGACTCTGTGGTAGCCACTTATGTGCCTGCCGATGTGACCGGCTCACCTACCGACATTTCGATGGGCCAGTTCGTTGGTCTTGGGCTGGCATGGAATAAGTATTATCCCGCTGTTGGCAGTACCATCAGTTCGGCTAATATTGTGCTGACCGGTGGAGGCGTTTCTGATTTTACCGGTATATCTACGTTGAACCCATCGGTTTCCATCACAGCGGATACGCTGATCTGCGGTGGGGCTGTTGATTCGATTAAGGTGCTGACGGTTTTCAGAGACGCGCCGTTCACTTATACATGGGCTCCTTCTGGCGGTTTATCTGCCACAACCGGTATGGCTGTTGCGGCCACGCCAACAGTTACAACCATCTACACACTTACTGTAACTGACGGTAATGGATTTGTTACCACTGCTACGTCAACAGTAAGCGTTAATCCTACGCCAAGCCTGACAGGTGTTGGGAACAGCGGACCTGTATGCGAAGGGGACACTTTGTTCCTGACCACAACCGGAGCTGTGAATGTGATGGGATATAGCTGGACCGGACCGGGAACGATCGCTCACCCGACTTTTGCAAATACGTTTGTTGCAGGGGCAACCCCCTCTGGTTCTGGAGACTATGTCGTCACCGTGGACAATGGTATAGGCATTGGTTGCAGCATGACATACACCACTACTGCTGTTGTAAACCCTATGGCGGGGTCGATCTCTGTGACGCCGGGCGGGGCAGGTTTCCATACCTTCTGCGACAGCACGCTTATCAATGCCTTCAGCATAGGCGGTGATGATATATTTTATCATGGCATCACAGCGGGCAGCGTGCTGACAGACTCGTTGCTGTCTGCGATCGGCTCACCCATCAGCATATACAAAACAGGTACGTATTACTTCAGGCCCAGGACGAGCTTCGGCTGCTGGGGATTTGACGACAGTGTGAAGATCAGGATCAACTATGCACCAACACCGGTAACGGTAACCGGCGTGAGCCCTAACTGCGACAGCACACGCTTAATAGCATCGAACGGCGATAGCGGCATAATCTACTACCAGGGGCTGATATCGGGCGGCACATCTAAGGCCCTCGCCGACACGAATGTGCTGATCACCGCTTTGGGTACCAACACTTATTATTTCAGGGCGGTTTCCGATTCGGGCTGCTGGAGCATAGAGGGTAGTGAAAGTGTGACCCTGAGCCGCTCGGCAGATGCCGTGGTGGCTACCGGCGGCGGCACATTCTGCGGCCAGACCGTTGTGCACGGCACTTACTCAGGTGTAGTTACAGCTACCGTGCACGCCCAGGCGGGCCCCGGGGGCACAGACGCTACAACGGCCGATTCATTGGTGGTGTCATCGTCAGGTACTTATTATTTCAGAGCCATTTCTGATTCCGGCTGCTGGGGACAGGAAGACAGTGTGACCGTGTCTATCAACCCGTTGCCTGCTTTTGTTACCGTTACCGGTGTTACACCATCGTGCGACAGTACGCTGATCACAGCATCGAATGGTGGCGACGGTACGATATACTACCATGGATCAAATGCACTTGACACTTCAACTGCAATACCTTCCACATCAGAGGAGATATACAGCTCAGGCACTTACTATTTCAGGGCTCGTTCGGCAGCCGGCTGCTGGAGCCCCGAGACCGACCCGACCGACAGCATCACGGTTGAGATCGATATGCATGCACAGACCGTAACAGTGACCGGCGGCGGCGGGCCTTTCTGCGGCAGCACGGTTATCACCGGCAGCACTACAGATGGCAGCACGGTTTACTTCCAGGGCAATACATCGGGCGGTACAAGTACCGGCCTGGGCGGATCGCCGCAGACGGTATCAGTATCGGGCACTTATTACTTCAGGGCACAATCTACAGCGGGCTGCTGGGGACAGGAAGACAGTGTGACCGTGCTGATAAATCCATTGCCTTCTATGTTCAACCTTACCGGCGGCGGCCAGTTCTGCGCCGGAGATACCGGCAAGCATGTGGGCCTCGACGGTTCGCAGACAGGCATCAAGTATGTATTATATAACGGACCCGACCCGGTAGGTGATTCACTGATGGGTAACGGATCGCCCCTTGATTTCGGATTGTTTACCACTGCGGGTACCTATACTATACTCGCTGTTGATACACAAACACTCTGCGGCACACCAATGAACGGCGGTTCCACGATCATCGTGAACCAGTTGCCCGGTGTTT
>CAYNGS010000113.1:0-7932 GCA_964396625.1 uncultured Flavipsychrobacter sp. | reverse complement strand
GTTTATGTTTGTGGTACCGGGAGCCTTGCCAATGACTACTCCTGTAAACGAATCAATTGAGGCAATGGTCGTATCCACAGCGCTCCAGAAGCCTCCGGGAGAACCCGGCTCCGAAAGCAGTGTTGTTTCGCCCACACAAATACTGTCCTTGAGATAACTGATCGGTCCCGGCGCCGGATTTACAACAATATTAAATGAAGTGGAACAACCCGTAGCCAGCGTATAAGTTATTACAGCGCTGCCACCGGGTGCAATGCCATTTACCAGGCACGATGAGTCGGTGGGCGAAGTAATAAGTGCAACCGCGCTGCTGCTGCTCCAGATTCCGCCGTGGGTGGAATCCTGCAACATAACGAAGTGCCCGACGCAGACCGAGTCAGGCCCATATATAGGTTTGGGCACGGGGTTCACAGTGATGACATGTGTGACAAAGCAGTTGCCGGCAGGCAGCATGTAGGTAACGGTTGCAACGCCCACGCCAAGTCCCGTTACGTTGCCGGACACATCAACCGTCGCAATAGTTCCATCGCTCACCGTCCAGGTGCCGCCCGTGCTGTCTTCTGTGAATAACACTGATCCACCGACGCACACACTGTCTGGGCCTGAAATGGCCGCAGGCACCGGGTCTACGGTCACGGTATAAAATTTAGAACAGGTGGTCGGCAGCATGTAAAAAATGAAGGCTACACCCGGCGAAACACCGTAAACAATTCCTGTACTTATATCAACCGTTGCGATCGGCAAACTGACGCTGGACCATGTTCCGCCAAGGCTGTCGTCGGTGAGCAGAATATTACTGCCCACGCATACAGTGTTGGGCCCTGTAATGGCGGCTGGCGACGGATTTACCTTGATCGTAGTATCTTTCTTACATCCGAAAGGAGAAGTGTAAACAATAGTCGTAAGTCCTCCGGTGCTGCCATACACGGTACCGGTCAGCGAATCCACAGTTGCCACACCTGTATTGGTGCTGCTCCACCTGCCACCAGACATGGTGTCTGTAAGTGTGATCGAGTTGCCCTGGCATACACTGTCAGGCCCCATGATGTCGCCCGGCAACGGATTAACAGTGATGAATGCTGTTGCTGTACAGCCTGTTGGCACGGTATAAGTGATGGTTCCGACACCCGATGCATAACCGGTCACAAGCCCGGTGCTGCCTATGGTAACGAGCGTACTGCTCCATACACCTGCCGGGATGTTTGCATCGGCTACCCGCACTGTGTCACCCCATGCACAGATGTTGTGTACACCCGTTATCGGCAGCACAGAATTTGCAACGGTAATGACGAAAAGCGCATAGCAACCACCCGCAGAATAAGTGATCGTAACCGACCCCGCTGTAACGCCATAAACCACGCCGCTCGACGAGCCGACTGTGGCTATAGCATTGCTGCTGCTGGTCCATATGCCACCCGGAGTAGCGTCGTGTAATGTGTCGGTAGAGCCCTTACATGCTGTACCATCGCCCGTGATCTGGGCCGGTGTCAGCGCCAGGTCTCCGAAATCCGAAGTGCCGGGGCCAGCGCCGGAGGTGATACCAGAGACACCCACGGTGCCGGAGGCGTAAATATAGCCGGGTGCCGCTGTTGCCAGTATAGGCACCACATGCAAGCCTGTGATCGTGATCGAGTCGTGCGCTGCTACACCTCCGCTGGAGATGTTGATGGTCAACGTGCTGGACGTAATGATCGTTGAAACAGCGGTCACATCACCACCTGCTGCAAACACTGCAACCGGGGCAGGAACAGTGCAAAACTGCCAGCCCGACGGCGGAGAAAGGATGATCTGGTCCGCACCGAGTAAGAAATCTCCATTTGCGCCTTCGTTAATTCCGATAGGGCCGAGAGCAGTACAGGTGTTGGTGCCTGAAACTGCCGTGCTGCCGCAAATGGTCGTTCCGCCAGATGCAGGAGTAATGATTACAGTAGCAAAAACGGGAAAGCTGATAGAGCTTATGATAAAAGCTAAAAAAAATATTCTTACGGCTTTTATGCACTTGTTATTACCTGAATCAATAGCAAATAGTAACTGTAAATAAAGTTTTTTCATGAGCCAAGCCTTAATTGATAATCAATTTCACACAAAATGAATGGTAAACATACTAAAAAAAGAATTCCCAACCGAAAGTTACGTTAAAATTTCCTGAAAACAAGATTCGTTAACATGACATTAAAAAATATTGAATTATGGATTAATAAAATCCATGCTGCACTAACAAAAGACTAAATTCGGGCGCTTCGTTCGGGCAAGAAATCTGGCAGTAAAAGCTGGTTTTTTGACGAGCTGTCCGGGCGATCGTATCATTTAATTCGTTATGCCAAATTTCACACGCAGTAATATTAAGCACTCTTTTTGGGAAATGCAAATCAACACACTGATACGAAGGCGCTCGTACATTGATATCGATCATCATGCCTGCTAATTCCCGTCATTGCAGGCTCCTATAAATGCGGCCATATTTGCAGTGTGGAAATGGATGAGGTTCGAAATGCGCGCCGTTGATTTCCGCCTATGGGGACGGACGAAATTAGTTGCAACGAGGGCATGATTTTTTTAATATTTTATCTGAAAACTTATTTGAAATATGAATTTTTTCTTTGATCGTTTAACAACAAAATTCCCGCATTATGAAACCGATAAAATTGATGATCGCACTGGCCTTTGGAGGAGCTGTTATATTTCAGTCGTGTAAGAAAAATGATAATAACTATGTGGCTACCCCCGCCAGCAAAAACATTGCAAATACTCAAAATAATATTGCCAGCGGCAATTTTACTGAGGCTGCCGGAATAATCAACTGTCAGCTCACTGTAATTTTCCCTGACCCCACCCCGCAGTTACAATGGAACTCGGGCTATATCACCACCACTTCCCTCGTATTTAACGGAACGCACATTGTCGGCAATATGCTCAGCCAGACAACCTTCCCGACGCCGATCAATCAAACGATACAATTATCCAAATCCGTTGCGCTGGGAAGCCTCAGCGTACCGCCCGGCAGGTTCGACTATGGATCATTTTCGCTGATACTCAACCAGTCTAACAATGAACATGGGCTGTTCCTTGGCGGATTTTATGTCACAGATAAAAAAATACCCGTCGAAATCATGATCGACGACCAGGAAGAACTGAGAAGTAACTGGATCAATGGCCCTGTGATAACGAACCAGGCCTACCAGGCAAATCTGTTTCTGCATATCGACCAACTTACAAAAGGCATTACTGCAAACAATCTGAGCACAGCGGTGGTAACTGACGGCGCCATTTTCATTTCTAAGACCTCAAATCCAAGCCTGTATCAATTAGTAACTGATAATCTTACATCATCGATGCAGCTTCAGTTTCTGACTACACAGGCAGCCCCGGTTGCGGCGCCTCCGCTTACAGTTACTAAGTAGTAAAAAATGTTTCATTTCCTTAGAACGCCTTCAGTTGAGGGCGTTTTAATATTGGCACCTTTTGTTGACCGTACTAAAATGACCTTAGCGCTTGTATCTTGCTGAAGGTCATGCACTTGCAGAATAAGTCTTACCTTTGCGCACTTATTTGACGAAAGATGAAACTTGAAGAATTATTGTTAGAAAGGAGCGGAGGAAAATGCGAATTGTGCGGGGCGGAAGGCAGTCTTAGATCATACGAAGTTGCGCCACAGCCATCTTATACTGAAGATAACAGCATAATGATCTGTGCCGCCTGTGAAGCACAGATCCAGAAAAAAGAACCGTTACGGAGTGGTCATTGGCAGTGTCTGACCACCAGCATGTGGAGTGAGGTGCCGGGAATACAGGTCGTGACCTGGCGCATGCTCAACAGGCTGCGCGATGAAAGCTGGGCCATGGAAAGCCTGGATATGATGTATATGGATGAGGACAGGCTGGCATGGGCTAAAGCCACGGGCGACCATGAGAACGACAGCAACGTAGATCTGCATAAAGACAGCAACGGCACGATACTGCAGGCAGGAGATACCATAGTGCTTACAAAATCGCTCGACGTAAAGGGCACATCGCTCAATGCAAAGCTCGGCACTGTGGTTAAGAACATTCGCCTGGTAGAAAATAATACCGAACAGATCGAGGGTAAAATTGAGGGGCAAGTCATCGTTATACTGACCAGGTATGTAAGAAAGCAGGGATAATGTTTATTCCAGCATTTTACTTAATTCATGCTCATCCCAACCAAGGTGAAAATGCCCATTCCCCATATCCCAAACCGGACGCTTGATCACAGATGTGTTTTTCATCATCAGTTGAATGGCCTTTGATTTGTTGTGTATCGCAGCCTTTTCGGCATCTGTGAACCCACGGTAGGTAGTGCTCTTTGCATTGATCAGTTTATCAGCAGCGAATTGTTTTAACCAGACCTCAAGTGTAGCTTTATCGATTCCCGACTCTTTATAGTCATGAAAAGCATACTTCACTTTCCTTGCGTCCAGCCATTTGAATGCCTTTTGCATCGTATCGCAGTTCTTAATACCATATATGGTGATCATGGCGTAAAGTTACCGGAATTGACCAGTCGCGCGAACGTTTTGCACTGTATCACTACAGAGTAAAGGAAAACAACTTGTTTTTTATTGCCTTTTGGGTGGCTTCTACCCGGTTGTGTACCTGCAGCTTTGTGTAGATATTCTCGATATGCTTCCTAACTGTCTTAGGGCTAATAAAGATATGCTCAGCTATCTGGTTATAATTTTCACCCTTCGACACCCGCTCCAGTATCTCCAGCTCGCGGGCTGACAGATTAAAATTATTTTTTTCAACTGCTGCTCCGGGATTTTTCCCGCGTATCAGTTGCAGCGATTTCATTGCAATGGCCCGCGACATAGGAGCCCCGCCGTCCATTGCATCCTCCAAGGCCGCGATGATCTTTTCGGGCTTTTCATCTTTCAGCAGGTAGCCGGTGGCACCAGCAAGAATAGCCTCAAAAATCTTTTCCGCTTCGTCGAAAACCGTCAGCATTACAATTTTTACCTGGGGAAACAAATGATGGATACGCTTCGTAGCCTCTATGCCATTCATCAGCGGCATATTAATATCCATCAGCAGCACATCAGGCGTCCAGGACGATATTTTCAAAATAGCATCATGCCCGTTCGATGCTACGAAAAGCACCTCCACATTTTCAAACGCGGCGATCTTTTCCCGCATAGACCGCGCTATGTGCGGACTGTCTTCTACCAGCGCAGTTTTAATTTTCATTGTCGCAAATCTATTCCCTTTCTTCGTTAACCGCCATTGGGCATATGCCGTATTTACAATGGTATTGTAAACCTTACCAATGTTCCACCCGTTCCCGGCGAAGCAATATTTATCTCGCCGCCCATCTCCTTTACCCGGTCCTGCATATTCTTTAACCCATACCCCGCACCTATATCCTTCATGCCTTTTCCATCGTCCTCCACAGCAATGTACAGACTATGACGCCCTGCTTGCTCAAGGCGCACTGTGAGGGTCTCTGCCTCTGAGTGCTTTACAGCATTATGGATAGCCTCCTGTACGACCCGGTAAATATTAATGGCGCGCGAGGGCGCCAGCGCTAAATTTTCCCATGCTCCAAGTAGCGTGTTCAACCGCATGCCGGCAATAGACGACATCTTATCGGCATATTCGGCAATCTTGTCCTTCAATTCTGCTAGAGAAATATTGTCCTTGTTGATGGCCCATATGCTGTCGCGCAGCTGTTGCATGGTGTCCCTTGAAAAATCGGAAAGCCTTGATATCTCCTCACGGGTGTTGTCCGCGGCCTTGTTTTTATAAGTTATATTGTCCAGAGACGAGATAATATAGGTGAGGTGCGAACCCACATTGTCATGCAGGTCGCGCGATATGCGCTCCCGCTCCCGGTGTATCTTCTGGCTCACTTCGGCCGCTTGCAGCTTCTCTTTTAACTTTCGCTGTGCGTAGTACCGCACAAGCAGCGTTATTAACCCGAGCGCCACGAAAGCCGCGACAGCAATAAACCACGGCCTGAGCCAAAAAGGGGGAACAACTGCGAGATTGACCATCAGCTGGTTGTACTGCCATGGTGCATTTTCCCGCCTTACCCTTACTTTAAAAATATAATTCCCAAACGGCAGGTTAGTGTAGGTCGCGCTTCTTTTCGCTGCCGGCGCGTTATGCCAGTCGTTATCAAAACCATCCAGTTTAAATGCATACTGTATCTTCTCCTGCGAACGGAAATCGGGTGAGGCGAACTCAAATGTTATTGTCTTATCTCCGTATGACAACGATACAGGGGTTCCGGTTACGTAGTCCATATCAGAGTAGTTCACCTTTAGGGCAGAGATAAATACCGGCAGATCTTTTTTCCCGGCTGTCAGTTCCGCAGGGTTAAATACCACCAATCCTTCGGGTGAGCCCAACAAAAATTCTTTAGCGCTGTTCTTAAAGACCGCATTGGTTGCAAATTCATTGGTGGGCAGCCCGTCTTCGTCAGAAATGGTTTCAAAAACGTTCGTATCGGACCTAAGTACAGACAGGTTTGTGTTGGTAGTGAGCCATAGATTTTTAGCCTCATCTTCCAGTGCGTCGTATACGATATCGTTCGACAGGCC
Organism: uncultured Flavipsychrobacter sp.; assembly: GCA_964396625.1. Classification (GTDB taxonomy): domain Bacteria; phylum Bacteroidota; class Bacteroidia; order Chitinophagales; family Chitinophagaceae; genus Nemorincola. The sequence continues at coordinate 1,373 of CAYNGS010000113.1, read as the reverse complement.
ATCTTTTTTTGTGTATGCTAAAAAAGTTTCTTTTCCAGGGTCGAACAAGTCTATGCCGCCGCCAAGCGTGCATACCCAGAACCGGTTGCGGCTGTCTTCAAAGCACGAGGTGACGATAGGATAACTCAAACTTCTCGCATTGCCTGCATGGGTATTGAATGAACCGAGTTTCTCCCCGTTAGCAGACAAATGATAGACGCCCAGCGAAGATGCTGCCCATATCGTGTTCCTTCTATCTTCATAGATGTTCATGATATAGCCTGAGGGATAACCACTGTCTGCCAGGTATGTGGGCAAAAACGATCGGAAGGAGTTCTTTGCAGGGTCGAAGAAGTAGAAGCCCGCCCGTGAGCTGATCCATATCTTTCCATCGCCGCTTGCGCAGAGTAAGTGATAAATATTATTTGACCTCAGCGGTGAGTTTTTAGTATTGTATTGGGTCCATTTTTTCGACCTGGGATCATATACCGAAATACCACTCTCCTGCGAGGCAAACCAAAAATTGCCTGCCCTGTCTTTTACAATGCCGGTAATAAAGTTGCTGCAAATGGAGTTGGCGGAACTCCCATCGTGATAAAACGTCTCTGATCTCAATACTTTATTCCTTCCCGAATATAAATAGGAAACCGTATCGTTGGCAAGAACAAAGTGGTTGAGGCCGCTGCCGGTGCCCACCCAAAGTTCATTTTTATCCTGGTAAATACTCCACACCGCATTAGACGAAAGCGGTACAGAGGTTCGATGATCGAAGATGAAGAAGATGTTTTTTGCGTCATATATATTTACACCGCCCTCGGCTGTGCCCACCCACAATAGCCCGTCCGGGTCTTCATAAATGGATTGAATATTGTTGCCTGAAAGCGAGGAAGCGTCATCAGGCCGGGCTGATAAAAGCATGGGATTTGAAAAATTGTTTTCTGCAACCACATACAACCCCGTGGAGGTACCTATCCAGGTATTTTTTTCCTTGTCCACGTGGATGGCGCTGATCTCCTTCCCCGCAAATGCCGGGATCGCTGTTAGCGTGCCGTCACCCCCTCTTACCAGCAAATTATTCAGCGTAGCCAACAAGTATCGACCATCATCAACCCGGCACACAATCCTTAAAAAAGCAACGACACTATCCGATAACTGCCAGAGTTTTTTATTCTTCTTGTCATAAACATCTGCCTGCTGCTGCCCTGCGATGCAGTAGTAGTCGCTGGCTGTTTTCAAAAGTTGCGCTTTTTCGCGGATCACTTCCGGTCCAAAGACCGGCGTTTTCTTACCGTCTCTTCTAACAGCCACTACCTGCTGATAACGGTTGGAAAAAAGAACCTTCCCATCTGAGCCGGCAAAAAGATTCCAGATGTTATTGTGGAACTCATCTTTCT
>CAYNGS010000112.1:0-7936 GCA_964396625.1 uncultured Flavipsychrobacter sp. | reverse complement strand
TCCGCACATTAAAAAGATACTTCAATATAAACTCAGAAATAGCAACGAATATCTTGGCAACCGGGTAAAAAATGTAGTACAGGATCAGCATGGGCACGCTGAATATGGTCAGCACCGCCTCTGCCTTCGACCTGAAAATAGCCTTCGGCAAAAACTCAGCAAATATCAGGATCACGATCGTCGCTATCAACGTATCCAGCACCAGTTTTGGATATTCCGACAGGTCGAAATGGTAATAAGCCAACAGCTTGGTGGTCACTTCGGAAGCGAGCAAGCCGTATATGACCACCAGCACATTTACCCCTACCAGGCTGGTGCCTATAAATTCGGAGGGGTTTTCCATGAACCGGGCAAGGATCTGCCCTGAGAACTTGCCCTGTTTTTTGCGCAGCTCTATGTTCAGCTTATTGGCCGAGATAAAGGCAATTTCAGTTCCGGCAAAGAAACCGATAAGCAATATACACCCCAATATATATAACAGCAGATGCGATATATCCATGCCTGCCAAAGGTAGTAAAATAGTAGAAAGTGATCAGGAATTGGCCCCAATTCTTCATTAAGCTTCCTTAATTTTAAAAAAGGCAATTATTAACCCAACCAAAATAATATTTGCCAATGTCTTGTATGGAAGGAATATTTCCCTTAATTTGGTCTCGGAATTTATAATTGTTTCTATATAAAATGGCAAAAAGATGAAGAAATTAATACTTGGGGTGGGTGTAGCGATGATGTTTGCAGGAGTTGTTAAGGCTCAGGACATACACTTTACTCAATATTTCACATCACCCCTCACATTAAACCCGGCAATGACCGGCCTGGTTGCCGAGGATTTGCGTTTTGCAGCAAATTTCCGCACACAGTGGTCTGCCGTTTCTGCCAACCCTTATGTTACAGGTACCGCTTCTTACGATATGGCTATGCTCAAAGGCAAACTGCCCGAAGGCGATGCCCTCGGTATGGGCCTGATGGTGCTGTACGACAAGTCGGGAACGGGTGGATTGACAAATACTACAGCCGGCCTTTCACTGGCTTATCACAAAGCCATTGGGCACGATAAATTACAACATATCTCCATAGGTATTCAGGCCAATTATGTGCAAAAATCGATCGACTTCTCAAAACTGACCTTTGAAGACGAGTTCAATACCGGCACAGGTACTATCTCCAATCCTACGCTCGAAAAATTCACTAACGTTGATATCGGTTATGCCGACTTTAACGGTGGCATTATGTACTCCGGCAAGGTGGCCGAGCACGTAACCACTTACATCGGCTATTCTTACTACCACATTACGCAGCCGGTTGAAACATTCCAGACATACCAGAACGGTATACATAACCGCCAGACATTGTACCTCGGTGGTTCGTTCGACATGAACCCGAACACTGTACTTTATGCCAGCGCCCTGTATCAGAGCCAGGCGGCTGCAAGTGAGGTGATGATCGGCACAGCAGTTGGGTTTATCTTAAACCCGGGCCATGACGAAGATTACCAGAAAAACACGATCTTCTATCTCGGTGGCTGGTATCGCTATGGCGATGCGGTTGCTCCCTACGTAGGCATCGAGTGGTCTAAGATGCGCTTAGGTGTAAGCTACGACGTCAACCTTTCCAGCTTCACCCCCGCTACCGGTGGTGCAGGCGCTTACGAAGTATCACTCATATACTTCGGCCGCATCAACAAACACGAAAAGAACCCGGCATATAGCTGGTCTTGCCCCAAGTTGTATTAGTACCGCTTACATAAAATCATTCTTCAAACCGGCACTCAGTTGCCGGTTTGCTTTTTTAGTAATCGCCCTGCTATAATATCTCACGATTAGTTCCTATTTTACTTCAAATAGTAATACATGGAGCCAACACAATCCAAACAAACATCCCATAACTATGGCGCACTCTCCACGCTGGTAACCGTGTTCTTCTTCTGGGGGTTTATAGCAGCCGGCAACGGGGTATTCATACCTTTTTGTAAACACTACTTCAAGCTCGACCAGTTCCAGTCTCAGCTCATCGACTTCGCATTTTATCTTGCCTACTACCTGGGCGCACTTGCGCTCTATTTCGTTGCATCCGTTTTCGGCAAGGACGTTGTGGCCCGCTGGGGCTACCGCAACAGCATTGTGTACGGCTTGTTGTTCTCTGCCTTCGGGGCGGTGGTCATGATCCTAGCTGTTAATGCCAATACATTCCCCGGTATGCTTATCGGGCTCTTCGCCGTAGCGCTGGGCTTCTCCCTGCAGCAAACTGCCGCCAATCCATTTGCGGCATTGCTGGGCCCGCCAGAAACCGGCGCACACCGCATAAACCTGGGCGGCGGAATCAACTCATTCGGCACAGCCATCGGCCCTATAGTGGTGGCGCTGGCGCTCTTTGGCACCACCAAGGCCAACGACGCACAGATCAACTCACTCGGCCTTGGTAAAGTGACCATTCTGTATGCCTGCGTGGGCGCGCTGTTTGTGCTTGCTGCAGCCTTGTTCTTTTTTTCCAAAAAACTGCCTTCCGGTAAGTTCGAAACGGAAACAGAAAGATCGCCAAAGGCATTGATGGCCCTCGGCATTATGACGTTGTTCCTCATCATCGTTTTTGTTCCTGTTTTCAGAAGCTACATGGTGGTCACCCAGGATGCATCGTTAATGGAGGAAATAGAAATGACACGCATGAAGTGGCTGTTCGGCGGACTCGTTTTGATCGTCGGCACATTGCTTTTCTCGCTCACCAGCGCCCGGAAAGACCCAGCCGGCTGGGGCGCTATGAAGTACCCGCAACTGATACTCGGCATGCTGGCCATTTTCACCTACGTAGGTGTAGAGGTATCTATACAGAGCAATCTTGGCGCCTTGCTTGCAGAGCATGATTTCGGCGGCTACACCTCGTCGCAGGTGGCGCCCTTCATCTCCATGTATTGGGGCAGCCTCATGATAGGCCGGTGGACCGGCTCCATAAAGATATTTGAGCCCGCTCCCACCCTCAAGAATATCCTTTTACTGATCGTTCCTATTGTCGCATTTGGTGTGGTGCTCGGTGTTAATGCCATTGCACAAAATGATATCAGACCCTTATATTGGTACATTGTTTGCGTGCTAATCCAGGTTTGTGCCTTCTACGCCGGCGGCGATAAACCCGCAAAGACACTCCTCATCTTCTCGCTGCTTGGTGTGGCATTTATGCTCACCGGTATTTTCACCACTGGTGTCGTGGCTACCTATGCATTTCTCAGTGGCGGCCTGTTCTGTTCCATTATGTGGCCGGCCATATTCGTATTAGCTATTGCCGGTCTCGGCAAGCACACATCGCAGGGTTCGGCATTCCTTGTCATGATGATACTGGGCGGCGCCATCATCCCTCCGCTACAGGGCAAGCTGGCCGACCTTAAGAGTATCGGCATCCACAATTCATATTGGGTACCCGTCTTCTGTTTTGGATATCTTGCCTTGTTTGCCATCAGCGTTAAGGGAATTCTGCGCAAACAGGGAATCGATTATGACAGCAGCATAGGCGCACACTGATCTATGCGTACCAAATTTGCAAGCCTGCTGCTGATTTTTGTCCTCGCGATCCCCTACCTCGGTTCGGGACAAGCGAATACGCGGCCCGGCGAAACCTACTATCTCTTCATTGGCACCTATACCGGCGGCAAGCCGGCCAAAGGCATTTATGTATATCGTTTCAATCCCGACAATGGCAGGCTTGCCCGTGTGGCTACCGGTGAACATGTCATCAATCCGTCATACCTCACGCTGAGCCCAAACGGCAGGTACATATATGCGTGTACAGAATCAAAGACACCGAATGCTGGCAGCGTAAGCGCGTTCGCCTTTGACAGTGCAACAGGCAAACTGACCTTTATCAATAGGCAACCAAGCCGGGGCGAGAACCCGGTCTATGTAACCACTGACAAAACCGGTAAATGGCTGATCGATGCTAATTATACCGAAGGCTCAGTTTCGGCATATACTATTAATAACGATGGCAGTCTGAATCCTCCCTGCCAGCAAATCGCTTTCGACGATAGCGGCATCAACAAAGAGCGGCAGGATAGGTCGCACATCCATGCGGCAGTGTTCTCACCGCTGCAGGACTTTATCTTTTTTCCGGACCTTGGCGCAGATAAAATAAGAGCGTTTTCATTCGATGCGTCGGTCAGCCAGCCACTACTCCCTGCAACACCACCATATATAAAAACAGCACCGGGTAGCGGCCCGAGGCACTTTACGTTTCATCCCAGCGGTAGGTTTGCTTATTGTATAGAAGAGCTGGCAGGCACTATTGCTGCCTACAACTACAACAACGGACAACTCGAACCAATACAAACGATACTATCCTACTCAAAACCCTACGACTCCTACGTCAGCGCAGACATCCACATCTCACCCGACGGGCGCTTCCTTTATGCATCAAACCGCGATGAAGAAACCACCATCTCTATTTTCTCCATCGATCAGCAAACCGGGCTGCTGACCTCCATTGGCCATCAAACCACAGAGGGTGAAGAACCCAGGAATTTTGTCATCGATCCCACCGGAAAATTTCTGCTGGTAGCAAACGTAGGGTCCGACAAAGTTGTCGTTCTTAAAAGAGATCCTGCAACCGGCCTGCTCAGCAAAACCGGGATCAAAATAAAAGTGCCAAATCCGTCGTGTTTGCAGATAAGAGGCTATCGGCGGTAAGAATTTCTCGCTACAGAAACTAATCAAATCCAAAAACGCGCACTTCTATCAAATGGTCGAATAAAAATCACGGACTCACAATAAAACCAGAATTTTCATTCAAGTCTCTGTACTTATCAGCATTAAAACAGTTGCTCGATGGTATTCATTGCAATAAACATCCTGCCGCTGCCTGGCAATAAAACAAAACCGTATTTTAAGTAAAAACTTATTGCTGCGTCATCAATTGGATCAACGATAATCGCCATAGAAGCAACATTTGCTATCGATGTTTCATAACTTCTCTTTAGTGCATCTATCAATATTATCTTGCCAAGTCCTTGTCCCTTGAACCTAATATCTACGGCTAGCCGCCCTAATAAAGTAACGGGCAGATCGTTATATGAAGGCGGCAGTTTTTTTATTATTTCTCCCGGAAGCTGGGCTCGTTGTATCGAAGCACTCGAAAGGGTATAATATCCCTTTATCTCTTTGTCATCATCTGATAAAATGAAACAAGCAGACAGTCTTTTTTTCATGTCCTGTTTAGCCTGCTTATGAAGGTAGCTGTCTAACATGTCGTTGCCACACGAAAAATAAGCCTTTTCATGATCACTCGTTAACAAAGACGTTAGATAACTCATCTTGCTGATACCTGCTTGTGATAATGCTTAGCCGCCTCTTTCAATGCCTTATTAGGCTTAGGAGAACTAACAAGCGCATCGAAGAATATTTTTTTATCCTTTTCTGTTGCAAGTATTGCGTTGTGCTTCTCAACAATACTGCTTGCCGCTTGCTGAGTTGAGTGAATAACGAACTCAGATAACGATTTAAACCCACTAATTTTTGCAGCCAGCTCAAAAAATTCTTTCTGACTTTTTGTTAGTCTTGCATCAAACCGGGCTTGTTGTGTTTTCGCGTAATTCATAACATGTTTATAACAATACAAATGTACGGACATTCCCCGTACAAGCAAATTATTATCCTGTTAAGGCTGCTTTGCGCCTGTGTTTCGCAACATTAATCAAGTTTTCTGCTCGTTGTCAAGCTACGACAGCATCATAGCCTTAAACACGATCAGCATCGTCGTAAAAAACAAGGTAAACATACCTGCGAGGAAGGAGTAGTCGGCCACTGCTTCGTATTTTCGGCTTCTATCGGTTTTACTGCGAATCGATAAAAAAGATGCCGAGCAACTAACCATGAAAAAAAACATACACACTGCGGTAATTTCATCCAGATACGTGTGCGCACTTATTTTGCTTGCCCCCAAATAGGTAAACACCACAAAACAAAGTCCAAATAAGTTTGCAGAAATATTGAAAATATGCGGCGACTTGCTCTCTGAATTCATTGTAAAATGTTTGACATAAAATAAATGTAGACGCTATAAAATCGAACTGGGTGACTTGTAACCGTCAAAATAAGCAATTTATGCGGTTCGGCGCGACTATTCAGCAACATATCTCTGCTAATAAATTCTGGCATACCCTGTTATCTTCTCGGCAGCGAAAAACTAAACGTCACGCCCACACCTGGTGCCGCTTCGGCCCATATTTTGCCGCCATGCTTAGTTATAATTCGGTGCACGATGGCAAGGCCCACGCCGGTGCCCTCAAAGTCTTTCTGGCTGTGCAGCCGCTGAAACACACCAAACAGCTTATCTGCATATAGCATATCAAATCCTTCGCCGTTGTCCTTTACCGAATAAATAACTTCCCGGTCATTTTCCTGCGAACTCACTTCTACAACGGGCTCCGCCTTTTTCGATGAATACTTGACGGCATTTCCGATCAGGTTAATAAAAACCTGCTTCATCAGCCCATAGTCGCCATAAGCGGCGTGCAACGCACCCACTTTTATTCCGGCTTTATCCTTTCCGGTTTCGCTCAGCTCCGCAACCACCGTTTTTACGAGCTCACTTACATTGATCTCTGTTTTATTCACAGCCTGTTTTCCAAGCCTTGAAAACGCAAGAAGGTCATCAATGAGCTTGCTCATCTTTTTTGTGTTGAACTGTATGCGCGCCAGCAGTTGTCCTGCATTGCTGTCGGCCGGCAGTTTCAGATCCGTGCCCAGCAATTGCACATAACCATCTATGATCCGCAGCGGCGCCCTAAGGTCGTGCGACACAGTGAAGGAGAACGCCTCCAGTTCTTTATTCATAGCAGCCATTTGCTCCTCTGCCTGCTTGCGTTCTGTGATATCATAAATGATGTTGATAGCCAGCTTTTCATCGTTCACAAAGATCGTCTCAACCGAAGAAAGGATGTCCAGTATTTTTCCAGACCGGTTGCGGATGGCCATTTCAAAACTCCGCGCCGCACCGGTATCCCTTACCAGTTGCAGCACCTCTTCCCGCTTTTTCACGTCAGCCACCAGTCCCAGGTCTACCGAGCTGTGGCCGATCAGTTCTTCAGCTGAATATCCGGTCATCTGTGTGAAGGCATTGTTGACGTTGACGTAGGTACCGTCAGATGTGCGCGTAATGGCAATGCCCGCAGCGCTGGCCTGGAATGCTTTTTGGAATTTCTCCTCGCTCTCTCTTAGCTGTCTTATGTGGCGCTCTAGCAGTGCTGTACGCTCAACTACCCTTCGCTCCAGTTGCTCATTCAATTCACGCAGTCTTTCCTCATCCTTTTTACGCTCTGTAATATCAATTGACAGAATAAAAATACCCTCAGGTACCGGCTGAAAACTGAGCTCAAACCACCCCACTGAATTATCCGGAAAAACGAACCTGTTCTCCATGTGGACCGGCACCCGCTCTTCAAAGCAGCGGCAGTACACTTTGTATACATCGGTATGCTCTATGCCGGGATACTTTTCCATAACAGTACGCCCGATATATTCATCCCGGTCATATTTCCCGTGCCTCGCCATGGCCTCGTTCACATAGATATACTTCCAGTCGAACCCTATTATCTGCACACCTTCCAGCATATTGTCCAGCGTCTTGTGCAGAAATTTATCGTGGGCGCTCAGGTGATCCTCTGTCCCATTACTATTGCCCGTGTCCGGTTTCATTGTTTTGATACTACAAGTTAATTATAATGTCCCAAATTCAGCCATGCAACTAATGTTCACTATGATCACATCCGCCCGACAATTAACTCGCCCGTGGATATTTTGCAAGCAAAAGGCCGAGTCAATCAGGGAACACAGCGCACCGGGTAGCAGGCTGGCACGCAAAGAGCTGATTTATAACAAGTCATGTGCCGCCCGCAAGAATGCCAACACTACCTGTTCCAGGTGCTGCGAATGCCATGAACAACAACGCCATCTAT
>CAYNGS010000111.1:0-8041 GCA_964396625.1 uncultured Flavipsychrobacter sp. | reverse complement strand
GTGCCGCCCCCCAGCTGAACGGCATAAGGATGAACATCGCCGTGGATGACGATGGTAAGTCATTTTGGGCGTTGCGGCTCAAAGTGCGGCCAAAGATAGTAGCCGATGGTATAGACGACCCCGCCTTCGATCCCGGCAAAACGGGTCGGTATCTAAAGGCCAACGAATATAATGAGCTTGCTGAAAAGCCTGGTACCATTATTGTGGATATGCGCAACCACTATGAGTATGAGGTGGGCCATTTTGAAAATGCGATAGAGGTGCCCTCAGATACCTTCCGCGACCAGTTGCCTATGGCAGTGGACATGCTCAAAGACAAAAAAGACAGCAATATTATCATGTACTGCACCGGCGGCATCCGCTGCGAGAAGGCCAGCGCATACATGCTGCACAATGGTTTCAAAAATGTTTTTCATGTAGAGGGTGGTATCATAGAGTATACCCGTAAGGCAAAGGAGGAACATCTGCCTTTAAAGTTCAAAGGAAAGAACTTCGTGTTCGACGAGCGGCTTGGCGAGCGCATTACAGACGACGTTATAGCTCAATGTCACATCTGCGGCAAGCCTTGCGACACCCATACCAATTGCAAGAACGATGGTTGTCACCTGCTGTTCATACAGTGCGAGGCATGCGCGGTAAAATATGAAGGCTGCTGCAGCGAAGACTGCAGGGAAGAAAAGAACCTGCCGCCCGATGAGCAGAGAGCCCGGCGCGCCGGTCGCGAAAACGGGATGATGATCTTCAACAAGTCGAAGCAGCACCCCCTGCGCAAGCACCGGGACGAATGGAAGGAGCAGCGGTCTGCCGGTAACGGGCAGTAACGTGCTGCACGATCCGATTACAGGTTCCTGGCCATAGCCAGCAATTTGGAGATAGCCTGGGGGCGTGGTTGCAGCAGGTCTTTGGCTGCTTCCCGCAGCATAGACATTTCCTGTTCAAAGACCGGATTGGGCCAGATGGAAGAACTGCGTAAAATACCATCATGGCCCTGGTCAGACGCTGACGAGCGATGATCGCAAATGTGCTTTTCAGTAAGTTTCTTATGTAAAGTTTTGTGCATTGAGTAAGTGGTTTTAGAAAAAAACGCAAGACAACATCTTATTATTGTATAGGAATTAAAAATTAATGTTAAAGCCGCTGAAATGGCATAAATAGATAATATTTTTACTAAGACATGGCGCTATGGCGGTGATAGGCATAACAGGAGGTACAGGTTTTATCGGCAGGCGGGTGGCAGCACTGCTGGCAGAGGAAGGGCATGAGGTCATTATTTTCACCCGGCGGCCCGGCAAAAGTGCCCGGCAGGCTATAACCTACGCCCATTGGGATCCGCTGGCCCGGACGTGCGACATTGACGCACTCAGTAAAACGGAGGGCATGATACACCTTGCCGGTGCAGGTATAGCCGACAAAAGATGGACCGCCGCACGAAAGGAAGAAATTGTAGTCAGCAGGGTGGCGGCCACCGGCTTTATTGTGTCCATGCTCCGGCAGCATGCCCCCGGTTGTAAAACATTAATTTCTGCTTCTGCCTCCGGTTTCTACGGGCCTGATCGGGCCTCGTCAATGCCTTTCACAGAAGATGCGCCGCCGGCTCATGATTTCCTTGGCGATACCTGCAGGCAATGGGAGGCTGCCGCCGCTGCCGCGTCAGCCTTTGTCCGCACTGTCATACTCAGGTTCGGTATTGTGCTGGGAAAAGAAAGCGGCGCATTCCCGCGGTTTGCCGGGCCGCTGTCGTTCGGTGTCATGCCCATACTCGGCTCTGGCCGGCAGGTAATAAGCTGGATAGAAGCCGGAGACCTGGCAAGGCTCATCGTTTCTTCTCTCAACAATGCCGGCATGTCCGGAATATACAATGCCGTAGCTCCCAATCCCGTCACCAACAGGCAACTGATGAACACGATAGCGCTCGTAAAAGGCGGGATAAAAATACCGGTTCCGGTTCCTGCTTTTCTGTTGAAGATAATTTTGGGTGAAATGAGTGAGGAAGTGTTGAAGAGCTGCACCATGAGCGCTCAAAAAACATTGGATACTGGCTTTCGCTATGAACACCCCGGCATCCTCAGCGCAGTAAAAATCATCCTGGGAAAATAAAGGGCCCCAATTCCCAATCACAAACTCTCAATCACAAACTCCCAATTCCCCCTCTATTCCACAATAAGTTTCTTCACCACCCGTTGGTCGTTTGTGCCGGTTAGTTGCGTATAGTACATGCCCTTTGCCCACGTCGCAACCTGTATGTCTGACTGGCCGGTTATATCACCTCTCCATATCACCTGGCCCAGTGTGTTATACACAACAGCCTTCATATCGCTGCCTGCGGTCACATGCAAAACATCGGTGGCAGGCACCGGGAATATCTTTACATCGCTGCCGGGTTCAGGCACCACAGCCACCGCCGCAGTGTTTGGAGATATGGGAAAGCCCGGATTGTTCACCACTACAAAATCAGCCCCGTTCACATTAAAGAATACATTTCCTGCACCCTTCACTTTAAAGCGTGCCGACGCCGTGGTCATTACCGGGTTGGGCACCGTAATGTTTGCGCTGCCGGTGTTCGGGAATGTGCCTACAAAGTAGGCCCATGTATACCCGCCGTCAACCGACATGGAGATATCTACATTGCTGGTGCTGATGGGCGGAGCAGTCGTGTTTACCACGTTCCAGGTCACTGTTTGTGTGCTGTGGCCGTTGTAGCTGATGCCGGTCACTCCCTGACTTGTTACCGCGAAACCCGCACCGGTATTGATCGCACTGAGTGTTATCTGGTCATCCGGCACCGTATAGCATCCGAAGTTATTGAAGATATCGCGAAACGTGCACACGAAATGTAGTGTGCGCCCGGTGTCAGGTACCTTCTCGCCTTCGCTGCCTTCCGTATGGTCGTTATACAGCATATTGGACAAAACAAAGTTTTCTCTGGGAAAAACCCTCAGATTTGATTGTGTGGGCGGGTAAGACCTGAAGATAGGGCCGGCAAGGTGCGTGTTCACCATTTCCTGTCCCACATCGCCAAGGTCCCATTCTTCCCAGCAATATAGGGTTGATGTATTTTCTACTGAGTCGGCAAGTGCAGGCGCATAAAGCTCAAAAGGGGTGCGGTAGGGAATATAATAACTGGTAGCAAATGGGGCAAAGGCCACCAGTTTATTTCCGGTAGCGGTCTTTACGCCGCAGTCGCCAAGTCCTGTCGTGTAGGCCTGTATCTCTAACAGATTCGCAGCATGAAAATACGCATCGCTGTGATATTGGATATCGTCAGGAGGGCACACACCGGCATATGCCATAATGGTAGAGCCGCTGCCGGGTTCGTATGCGGTCGGGGGGTTAATGTTTGCTGACCCGCAGTCCGGGCTGTTAAACGGGTGGTTGCCGCCAAATTCATGACCCATTTCGTGGGCTACGTAATCTACGTCAAAGGCATCGCCAACCGGGGTCACACTGCCCGTTTCGCTTTTCGCCTTCATACCCGACTGGCATACCACGCCCACCAGCGATAACCCGCCGCCATCAGTGGTAAAGACGTGGCCTAGATCATAATTGCCATCCCCGATCAAGGCGTCGCATTCTGTCTCGTTAACATCGAGCAAAGTACCAGGATCTGAATCATACGGCCCGTATGGATCCCCCGTTGAAGTAGTGAAAATGAGTGCATCTTCATTATTCACGAAATTCATGGTAATGGAAAGTTCCAGTTCGTATATCCCGTTCACCCTGTTCATGCTTGTCGTCATTTTACTGAATGCCTGATCCACTGTCGGGGTTGGCAGTCCGGTAGCTTTTATGGCATATTGATGATCGCATCCAAGTGCAAGACGGTAGGTGCGCAGTTGGTAGCCATTGCTTGTTTTGAAGGCTATGCCCGGCAATCCCTTTTGCACAATGTCCATACTTTGTCCCGCAGGACCGCGTTCATCAAAGCCTACAACCTGGCATTTCATTTGCTCGGCTGCAGACCGGGTCTCGTCACGCTTGTAATGTGACATATAAAATCCATCATGAAAATTATCGAACGGGTCTATCAGGCAGGTATTGGCGCCATCAAATATCATCGCATGAAAACCAAATACAGTAAAGTCAAGCTTGGCGATCACCAGCGGGTTATCAATTGCCTTGGCGGTGAACGTCTTAATATCCGGGTGCCGCGATGCCAATTCTCCGGGCATCATCGGCGTTTGCCATACGGTAAAATCCCTGTAGGTGCCATCGGGCATAGGCAGGCTGATGATCATGCCCTGCGTGGGGTCGTTCGATAACGTGAATAGCTGTAGTTTCAGCGTCGCTTCGTCCACCGTATACACCGAAAATTTCGTCGGGTGAATTACCTGCAGATTCTTAGGCACATTGTTCATACTCACCTGCTGCCAGAGTTTGCCCGCGCGACCGGCAAACGAATTAAATAAACCGGCACATAACGCCAGTAATGCAAGTTTCCGCTTCATTTGTTTTGTTTTGCTTGTTGTGGCTTTGATCGAAATATCTTAAAAAATAACAGCAATGTAAATTACGTATTTATATCAATATCAGCAAAAAAGGTGCCAGTATTTACCTAAATATGACCGCGCCCGCAATTGCACGGGGAAATATTAGACCTGTGCTGGAGGCATGCGGTTTAACCCTTTGTTTTAAGGTTGGGTGATTGGCTTCGGGTTGCCCTTTTCCATTTATATTGCACACCAATTCGCCCGTACATGGACAAAATTTTGCTGCAAACGGAGTATTCCCTCGAAGGCATCGCTGATGTTGTAAGAGGCTTTTGGGAGATCGGCCAGCGCTACCGGGTTCATGCCTTCAGCGGAGAAATGGGCGCTGGCAAGACAACATTCATACATAGGCTGTGCGACTATCTTGGTGTAAACGACACAGTTTCCAGCCCCACGTTCGCACTCATAAACGAGTACCATTTCCTCGACGCAACAGCCGCCGACCAAACCATTTATCACCTCGACTGGTATCGCCTCAAAGACACTGCCGAAGCCATTAATGCAGGTATGGAAGACTGCCTTAGTGAAGCGAAAAAAGGCAATGCCTTCTGTTTTATTGAGTGGCCTGAAAAGGCCGCCGGTTTGCTGCAGGCGCCTTATCTGTGGATAGCGATAACAACAAAGAGCCCTTCTCTCCGGGAAATGATTGTTAAACTGGTAGTTAAAGACTGAAACCACTGTCCACGCCGTCCCGAAAGCGGCTTCCCGGCGGTCTTTTGAATTTCTCCCGGAGACGTTGGGTGTTCTGATTATATTTCTTACTTTGCAGTCTGTATAAATAACCAATAAAACTATAGTATATGTATTTTAATGGTACAAAATGCTGTTTACTAATATTTTGCTCCGTCCTATCGTTGTCAGTGATTGCGAAAGATGCAAAAAAAATAGCTGAAGGCCAGGGCCTCGTGAAGCCATTGTGTTTTGTTGAAAATAAGGGCCAGGTCAAAGACCTTGATAATAATCCACGTACAGATATACAGTATAAACTGTCCACTCCAGGCATGGACCTTTATGTGGGCAACGGCCAGTTGCATTATCAATTTAATAAAATTGAGGGCGATCTGAAAAATAATCCTTCAGGCTCGTCTTACCGTATGGACGTGATGCTCATAGGCGCTAACCCGGCAGCAAAAGTGGTTACCGCTGACAACAACAGGTACTATGAGCGCTACTATAACGAAAATACCGGTTCCGAAGGTGTTGTTGCTCACGCTTATAACCGGGTTACCTATAAAAATGTATATCCGAACATTGATTGGGTTGTATATGTGAAGAACAATAAAGTGGAATACGATTTCGTGGTGAACCCCGGTGGCGATGCCAGCCAGATCAGGTTTAAGTATGATGGCGCAACCGATCTCAGCGTTAACGCCGATGGCAACCTGTCTGCTAAAACACCAATTGGTGCCGTAGAAGAGAAAAAACCTTATGCATTCGAAAATAACACGGGCAAAGCTGTTGCCGCAAATTTTAAGTTGCGCGATAACGTAGTAAGTTTTGAAACTGGCAGCTACGATGGTCCCCTGACCATTGACCCATACCTCCTCTGGAGCACTTATTATGGTGGTGTCAGCCTCGACGAAGCTACCTGTGTGAAAGTAACCCCCGGCGGCAACACCTATGTGGGTGGCTTTACTGCCAGCGCCGGTATCGCAATGCCGGGCACTGCGCTCTTCACCACATACCGCGGCGGGCCTTTCGATGCGTTCATGGCAGAGTTCGATCCTACCGGTGCTTTGTTATATGCTACCTACTTCGGCGGTGCGCAGACCGATAAGGCGAATTGCCTTGCGCTCGATAATGCAGGCAATGTGTACCTCGCCGGCGTTACCAACTCCAATTCAGGTGGCCTTACCACCCCCGGTGCATATCATACGTACAACGGGGCCAACGATGGCTTCCTCATAAAATTTGACAATACAGGCGCCCGCGTTTGGTGCACCTACTATGGCGGCACCGGCAACGAAACTATTAACGGCGTTACCTGTGATGGTGCGGCCAATGTCTACATTGTGGGCCAGACCACCAGCGCTACACTCATTGCCTCCGGCGGTGCTTACCAGATCGCAAGAAGCGGAACGAGTGATGCATTCATCGCAAAATTCAGCTCTGCCGGTACCAACCTTTGGTCTACCTATTATGGTGGCACCGGTCAGGAAAATGCTTTCGGTGTTACCTGCGATGGCGACAACAACGTCTACATGGTGGGCCAGACGAGCAGTATCAACGCAATGGCTTCTACCGGCGCATATCAGACTGCCTTGCCGGGTTCCAACAATGCCTTCATCGCCAAATTTCAGACCATCGGTGCCGGCACTACCTTGAAGCGTTGCTGGGGTACCTACCTTGGCGGCGCTGCTACAGAGCAGGCTAATGCGATAGCATGCGACCCCGTGCTGCAAAAACTTGCTATTGCCGGTATCACCACCAGTGTTACCGGTTTGTCTACTCCAAATTCTTTCCAGCCGGTATATGGCGGTGGCGCACAGGATGCCTTTCTTACTTATGCCGATACTTCCGGAGCTGTAAGGTGGGTAACCTACTATGGTGGCTCTTCGCTCGACTATGGCCAGGATGTATGTTTCGACCGCTTTCATAACATGATGATGGCCGGCGGCTCATTCAGCGCTACAGGCATTGCATCTCCTGGCAGCTTCCAGCCGGTTATCGGCGGCGATTACGATGCCTATGTTGCACGGTTCAATGCTCTCGGACAGAGGTTGTGGGGTACTTACTTCGGAGGTTCTTTCTACGACTATGCGAATGCCGTGGCATACGACCCCAATACAGACCAGGTGACCATCGCAGGCTATACCACCAGTGTGGCCAACATAGCAACGGCTACTGCCGCATATCCTACATTCGCCGGTGGTGTTTACGACGCCTTCGTTACGCAGTTCGAGCGCGATACGTTTGTTGTCCTCAACGAGCCCAACAACGATACACTCGTTTGTCTCAACGGAACTTATAATGTGCCTTACACTATTTATCCCACAGGTGCTGCATTTCAGCCCGACAACACATTCAGCATCGAGATGTCTGACAACACAGGTGTGTTTGGTTCACCCGGCGCGGTAGGTATTATTGGCTCTGTACTCGCTACCGGGTCAGGCACTGTGGTCTGCACCATACCGCCTACTGTTGTAGCCGGCAGCGGTTACCGCATTCGTATCATTGCCAGCGATCCTGCTTATACATCTCCCGATAATAACCACGACATTACTGTTACAGACCTTCCCTTGCCAACACCCGTTGCCTCCAGCAACACGCCTGTTTGTGTGGGCAGTAACCTGCTGTTGCATTTCACCAGTCCTTATACTATCACCAGCTACACATGGTATGGGCCAGACGGCTTCTTCTCTGTAGTGCCCAACCCCATCATTGTTGGTGCTGCGCTTATTAATGCAGGCACTTATTCCGTAACTGCCGTACACAATGGCTGTCCGCCCACGCAGATGGTAACGACCGACGTTGTTGTAAACGACTTTGTGGCGCACACTCCGTCCGACAGTGCCAGCATCGCCTGTAACGGCAGAACGCTTTACCTCTTCTCA
>CAYNGS010000110.1:0-8049 GCA_964396625.1 uncultured Flavipsychrobacter sp. | reverse complement strand
TATATTTTCCACTTCAAAGGCTATATGATGTATCCCCTCTCCTTTTTTAACAATATATTTCGATATTGGGCTAGTCTCATTTGTCGCCTCCAGCAACTCAATTTTGGAGTCGCCGGTTTGAAAAAAAGCTGTGCTGACACCCTCTGAGGCCACCTCTTCCGTTTTATAGCATGGCGTATTTAATAACTGCTCAAACAACGGTATGGCTGTTTTCAACTCTTTTACGGCAATGCCAAGATGCTCTATTTTCATTATCAGGATATAGTTTTTATAAATGGGAACATTTAAAGCAATAATATGCCTTCTGCCCTAAAATACTCACTTTTAGCGTAATTTTGCGTAGGACATCCTATATAAAGGAAATTAAATGTATGGAATTGACTCTGCCAATATATCTTGATAATAACGCAACAACACCCATGGACCCCCGTGTGCTTGAGGCGATGATACCCTATTTTACTGAAAAATTCGGTAATGCTGCCAGCCGCAACCACTCTTTCGGTTGGGTGGCCGAGGAGGCTGTGGACTATGCCCGTGAGCAGGTGGCAAAGCTGATAAATGCTGACCCCAAGGAGATAATCTTCACATCGGGTGCAACAGAAGCCGACAACTTGGCCATCAAGGGCGTATATGAAATGTACGCATCAAAAGGCAACCATGTTATTACCTGCACTACCGAACATAAAGCAGTATTAGATACTTGCAAGCACATTGAGAAAATTGGCGGACAGGTAACCTATCTCGATGTGCAGGAGGACGGACTGATAGATCTCAAGGATCTTGAGCAGGCAATAACGGACAAAACTATCCTTATATCCATAATGTATGGGAATAACGAAACAGGGGTTGTTCAACCCATTCGTGAGATCAGCAAAATAGCGCGCAAGCATGGCATTCTGTTCTTTACAGACGGCACACAGGCTGTGGGCAAAATACCTGTGGATGTGAATGCGGACGGTATAGACCTGATGGCGTTCAGCGGGCACAAGATGTACGGTCCTAAAGGGGTTGGTGCATTATACGTGCGTCGCAAGAACCCGCGGGTGAAGGTTACGTCGCAAATGGACGGCGGTGGCCACGAACGTGGAATGCGCAGCGGCACGCTGAATGTGCCCGCGATCGTGGGCTTTGGCAAGGCTTGTGAGCTGTGTATGAACGAAATGGAAAGCGAAGCAAAACGCCTGAGCAAAATGCGCGACAGGCTGGAAAATGCGCTGCTGGAACTTGAGGAAACCTATGTTAATGGCAACCGCGAGCACCGCTTACCGCATACGGCCAATATCTCTTTCAAATACGTGGAAGGGGAAGGCCTGATGATGGGATTCAATAAGAACATTGCCTTATCAAGCGGCTCAGCCTGTACGTCAGCGTCACTGGAACCATCTTATGTGCTCAAAGCTTTAGGATTGGGTGATGACCTCGCGCACAGCTCGCTCCGGTTCGGATTGGGGCGGTTTACTACAGATGAACAAATTGATTTTACAATAAAGGCAATAAAGGACACAGTGATCAAACTTCGCGAGATGAGTCCCTTGTGGGAAATGTTTAAGGAAGGTGTTGATATAAACGCGATCGAATGGGCGCACCATTAGTTAATTCGGCAATATGACAATTCGGCGATTAGCGAATTGTTGTCGTTGTTAATAAATTGAAAAAATGGCAACCAGAAATGTAATTGCCGAATTATCAAATTGAAAAAATAAGAAAACATGGCATATTCAGAAAAAGTTATCGACCACTATTCCAATCCGAAGAATGTGGGTACTCTTGATAAAGCAAAAAACAATGTTGGCACTGGCCTTGTGGGCGCCCCTGAATGCGGCGACGTAATGCGCCTGCAGATAGAAGTAGACGAAGAAAGCGGCGTGATCAAGGACGCCAAATTTAAAACCTTCGGCTGCGGTTCGGCTATCGCATCTTCTTCGCTTGCCACAGAATGGCTCAAGGGCAAAACCGTTGACCAGGCGCTGACCATAGACAATATGGATATAGTTGAAGAACTGAACCTGCCCCCGGTGAAAATACATTGCTCGGTGTTGGCAGAGGATGCAATTAAGGCGGCGATTAATGATTACCGTGTAAAGAACGGGCTGCCTGAACTGGTTGCCGAGAAAAAAGCGCATTAAGTAGAAAGTGATAAGTCTAAAGTAGAAAGCTATCAGGCGCAGTTACATAACGGCTTTATACTTTCTACTATAGACTCAAGACCAAAAAATAAATAATGATTTACGTAAGTGACAAAGCAAAAGAAAAAGTTGTAAAGCTAAAGCAGGATTCCGGCCTGGGCGACGATTATTTTCTTCGTGTTAGTGTAGTTGGTGGCGGCTGCTCGGGCTTATCTTACAAACTTGACTTTGATAACGAAACACAACCCCGCGATCAGGTATTTGAAGACCAGGGTGTAAAGCTGGTCACCGACCTCAAAAGTTTTTTATACCTCTGCGATACAACACTCGATTTTTCTGATGGGTTGAATGGCAAGGGTTTTCACTTCAGTAATCCCAACGCAAGCAGAAGCTGCGGCTGTGGAGAGAGTTTCGCTGTATAACGCACAAAGCATCGTTTCCTGGAAACTGACCGGCAAATGCCGGTTTTTTTGTTACTGCGTTGCGGCTTATTTTTTCTTACCTTGCTTTATGTTTTCAGGATTGTTCGGCCGGAAAAAGAAGACTGGCGATGACCATGCCGTCGCCCCATCAGGCGGCGCCAATTGGTCATTTCTGGGTGCAGACATGCATTCCCACCTCATACCGGGCATTGATGACGGAGCTAAGACTATCGACGATAGCATCGCACTGCTGCGTGCCATGAAAGAAATGGGTTATAACACGGTGATCACTACGCCGCACGTCATGATCGATTATTACCCGAACACGACAGCCATCATACAAGAGGGACTTGGAAAAGTGCGAAGCGCACTGAAAAACATCAACCTGGACATAAATGTGAATGCCGCGGCTGAATACTACATCGACGAATACTTTATTGGCCTCATAGACAAAGAGCCCTTGCTCACAATCTACAAAAACGAGGTACTGGTGGAATTTTCGATGCTTTACGAACCGCCGATGCTCTTTGAAGTGATCTTTAAAATGCAGAGTGCGGGTTATCGCCCAGTAATAGCCCATCCGGAACGCTATCTTTTTTTTCATCGCAACTTCAATAAGTATAGGGAATTCAAAGACCGGGGGTGCCTCCTTCAATTAAATATGCTCTCGCTTATCGGCTATTACGGTAAAAACATAAGGGCCATAGCCGCTCAACTCCTCTCAAAAAATCTTTACGACTACTGCGGCAGCGACATGCATCACGAAAAACACGCAAGCGTATTAAAGAGTATAACAAACACAAAAGAATATCTTACCTTTGTTAACTACCCGTTTTTAAATTCAAGATTGTGTGTTACGTCTGGGGTTTAATATATAGTATTATTCTTTAAATTAAATTGCGATAATACTTATATACTGCTTACGCATTTGAAAATGACGGTATTTAGAAATAACCTGATTCAATAGTTCATGGAAAAACCGCAATACTGCATTGGAGTTATAGGGCTTGGTTACGTGGGGCTGCCGCTGGCAGTTGAGTTCAGTAAGTACTATCCGGTAGTCGGGTTTGACATCAATGAGAAACGTATTGACGAGCTCAGGAAGGGTATTGACTTTACGCTCGAAGTGGATCAACCCGCACTGAAAGAAGTCATTGCAGACGAGGCCCTGGAGTGGAACAAAGGCATTGTCTTTTCAAATAAAATTGAAGACCTCGGCAAATGTAACATCTACATAGTGACCGTTCCTACCCCGGTAGACAAAAATAACCGGCCCGACCTAAACCCTCTTTACCGTGCCAGCGAGACAGTTGGGAAAGTGCTTAAAAAAGGGGACATAGTGATCTATGAATCGACAGTGTATCCCGGCGTAACGGAAGATGAATGTGTGCCCGTGCTGGAAAAACACTCGGGTCTTAAATTCAACAAAGACTTTTATTGTGGTTACTCTCCCGAGCGTATTAACCCCGGAGATAAAGTACATACCATTTCAAAAATAAAAAAGATCACATCCGGTTCTACACCTGAAAGTGCGGAGATCGTTGATGGTTTGTACCGGTCCATTGTGGTTGCAGGCACCCACAAGGCTACAAGCATTAAAGTAGCCGAGGCTGCCAAGGTTATTGAGAATGCACAGAGAGACATAAACATAGCCTTTGTGAATGAGCTGGCAAAGATCTTTAACCGGCTAAACATCGACACGCACGAAGTGCTGGCAGCCGCTGCAACAAAATGGAATTTCCTGCCGTTCAAACCCGGGCTTGTTGGAGGGCATTGTATTGGTGTCGACCCGTACTACCTTGCTCAGAAAGCACAGGAGGCCGGCTACCATCCCGAGATAATACTTGCAGGGCGCCGTTTGAACGATGGCATGGGCATTTACATAGCCAACGAGATCGTGAAGTTGATGATAAAAAACGATGTGCCGGTCAAAGGGGCGAATGTGCTGCTGTTGGGAATAACATTCAAAGAAAATTGCCCGGATGTAAGGAATACGCGAGTGGTGGATATCATCAGGGAATTGAAGGCTTATGAAATAGATCTGACCATCTACGATCCCTGGGCGGCAAAAGAAGACGTAGCTCATGAGTACGGCATCGAAATGATCACCGAACTGCCTAAAGAAAAATTGTATGACTCAGTGGTTCTTGCTGTTGCTCATAAGGAATTTACATCTATAGACTGGAGAAAACGCGTTAAGCCCGGAGGAATAATTTATGATGTGAAAGGCTGTTTAGAGACCGACACAATAAGTGCAAGACTATAGAATGAACAACACACCGTTAAACCAGAATTTGGTGGCTTTTGGCCTGTTTTTATTTATCTTATTTTAAACTATTTTTGATAAAACTTTCAGACATGTATAGATCAAATAAGCAAAGCTGTCACAGCTGTGTTATTTTATTGCTATTTGTTTCATATATATTTATGGGTTCATGCATTTCTTCCAAGAAGATATTATACTTCCAGGACCTGGCCGACACGGCAAACTCGCCGGCAGTAATGAAGCAAACCGCTAAGTTCGTTGATCCGAAAATAGAAAGTAACGACATCCTTGCCATCACACTTCAGACCATAGTACAGAATAAGGAATCAAACACGCCGATCACTACCAACTCCACTGGCAACTTCAATGCACTGAACGGATTCCTCGTTGACAAAAACGGGTACATTGAGCTTTCACTGATAGGGTTTGTAAAGGTTGCAGGGCTCACCACAGCCGAGGCGCGGGAACTGATCAAGCAAAAAGCTGCGGAGTTTTATAAGGAGCCTGTGGTAAATGTGAGAATAGCCAACTTCGACATAGTGGTGTTGGGCGATGTGGCCAAGCCCGGCACGATCACGCTGCCAAGTGAAAAAGCGAGCATCATTGACGCCATAGCGCTGACCGGCGACCTTAACATATCGGCAAAGCGCAATAATATTCTATTGATACGAAGTGACGGTGATGATAAGAAATATGTGCGATTTGATATGCGGTCTACGAAGATGTTCCAGTCAGAATATTTTTACCTGAAACAACGCGATATCATTTATGTAGAGCCGAACAGGAACAAGATCCAAAACAGCGATAACACGCTTATCCGGAACCTGGGAATATTGTCTTCTCTTGTTTCTCTGGCATCATTAATTGTAGTATTCAAAAGCATAAAATAATACTAAATGGAAGGTAGTAACGCTCCTGGGGTGGTGGATTTGACGCAAAAAGAAGATGGTAACACCTTTAATTTAAAATGGCTTGTGTCCACGGTACTGGCCATATGGCCATGGCTGCTGGGCAGTATTATTATCGCGCTCATTATCGGCAATTTGTATTTGCGGTATGCTACACCCGTATACCGGTCTTCGGCTGAGCTTTTAATAATTGATTCCAAAAAAGGAAGCTCCACCTCGGGCGATGACATCATGCAGATGCTCAAAATAGACAACAACAAGATAAACATAGATAATGAGATAGAGATACTGAAAAGCCGCACTACAATGGCGAAGGTTGTAAAGAAACTGCACCTGAACATTAATTATTCCGTTGCCGGCAGATTCAAGGTTACACAGGTTTATGAAAATAAACCATTCGAATTTGTCGTTGCTGATTCGGTTGATGATTACTATGACTGCAAGGTCAACATTACAGGCAGTGATACCTACCAGATACTGGAGGGCGGCGGCTCTGCAATAGCTGGACGTTTTGGTGATACCGTGCAGGTTGGCCTGGGCAGGGTGGTCTTAAAAAAGACCCAGTTCTTCAGCCCCACCAAATTGCAATACACGATCAGCGTAGTTCCGGTGATCGAATCTGCCGGTGAATACAGATACCAGATAGACATCAACCCGCCGATCAAATCGGCAAGCTACATCACGCTGTCAATGACGGACATCATTCCCCAGCGCTCGATCGATATCATAAACGAGCTGATGCAGATATATCAGCGCGACAATGTGGACAACCGCAACAGGGTATCTGTAAGCACGATCCGGTTCATTGACGAACGTATTGACAGTGTATTCAAGGAATTGTCGGGCGTGGAAGGCAGCATAGAAAAATTCAAGCAATACAATAATATAGCGGACATGGCGGCCCAGTCGCAGGAGCTTATCAAGGCAAATTCTGAGACGCTGCAAAAACTGGCAAACAAAGAAGTGGAACTTGATGTGATCGCCGCCATAAGTAAATATTTACAGAAAGCAGACGACAAGCAAATAATATTGCCGGCTTCCTTACTCGACAATTCCGGCCTCTCTGACCTGATGGATAAGTTCAACACACTGCAAACAGAAATTGAGAATTCATCCATTGCGAACACCAATAATAACCCGATCACTAAAACACTCATAAACCAGAAAAATGAGGTAAAGCAGAACATTGTAGCATCACTCGCATCGTCTAAAAATGAAGTGGAGCTTACCGTAAATAAGATGAAGGCTGAACTGGGAATAATTGACAAGCAGATCAACGATGTGCCTTCTGTAGAAAGAAGATACCTGGAGTTCGCCCGCTTACAGACCATCAAGCAGGACATATATGTATTCCTGCTGAAAAAAAGAGAGGAAACTGCTATCCAGAAGGCGGCAACGGTTGCTGACGCCAGTATCATCGACCCGGCTATACTGGTAGGGGTTGTTGCCCCCAATCATCAGCGTACGCTGATGATGTGCCTGCTGATAGGAACGCTTATTCCTTTTGGTATTATTATCCTTCGCCGCGGACTCAACATTAAGATCATCAGTGTCAGCGACATTACAAAGATCACCTCAATACCTATCATCGGCGAAGTGGGGAATAATATAGACGGCAAAAGTATTGCGGTGATGCGCAACAGCCGCACAGTCATTTCAGAGCAGTTCCGTGCGCTGCGCACCAATCTTCAATACCTGCTTATAGATAAGAAAGACAAAGTGCTCATGATCACATCAAGCATGAGCGGTGAAGGAAAATCATTTATTGCGGTGAACCTGTCCGTTACCCTTGCCATGTCCGGCAAACGGGTGATACTTATGGAGCTGGACCTTAGGAAACCCAAAATATCCAAAACAATCAACATTGACAACAGTGTAGGTTTTACAAATTATGCTATCGGCAAGGCCGAGTATAACGAAATAATAATACCATCCGGTATCGACCCGAATCTATTTATACTGCCATCAGGCCCTGTGCCGCCAAACCCTTCAGAGCTTATACTGCTGCAGCAAACCGAAGACCTCTTTCAGCGCCTCAGAAAAGATTTCGACTACGTGATCGTCGATACATCGCCGGTGGGCCTGGTGACGGATGCGCAGCTCATCAACAGGTATGCCGATACAACACTTTATATTATCAGGCAAGGGCACACTTACAAACAACAATTAAATATTCCAAACGAATTATACACCAGTGGCAAGATACCGAGAATGGGTTTCATTATTAATGATGTAATTGCCAACAGGGGATTTGCCTACGGATATGGATACGAAGAGGGTTACGGCTACGGATACGGTTATGGATACGGTTATGGATACGGATACGG
>CAYNGS010000109.1:0-8103 GCA_964396625.1 uncultured Flavipsychrobacter sp. | reverse complement strand
ACCTGGTTCAGGTGTGAGCGGACCAGGGACCCAACGGTATACTCAAATAAATTCAGGATAGGCCAGCCGTGGGTGCCGGTCCATCACTACTTCGATCTGCACATAAAGCCCAATAAGCAAGTGCCACCGGAACTAAGGACTAAGGTTGCGATGATGTATAGCGATGATAAGGACGAAGATGGCCGCGCGGCCGCGCGCACAGACAGCGGCTGGTACAAAGCAAGAGTACGGAACTTTGGCACCTATTGGTTAGACATTGATACAACAGCGCCCACTATAAAATCGATGCAAAAGAACAATGCCATAATGAGCAAGGCGAAGCAGATCACATTTGATGTGAAAGACGACATGACCTCGGTAAAAAGCTTTAGCGGGTATCTTGATGGAAAGTGGATTTGCTTTGAACAGCATAACAATCTGTTCTTTTACAAATTTGATGAGCATTGCCCGAAGGGTCGGCACGAGCTGGTATTCAAGGCCGACGATGAAAATGGAAATGAACGAATCTTTAAATTGCATTTCACACGATAACTATGGAACTAAAACAGGGAGATAAGGCCCCGGCCTTCACCACAACCGATCAGGACGGCAAAACAGTTTCGCTAAAAGACTATAAGGGGCAGAAGATCGCCCTATACTTCTACCCCCAGGATGACACCGAAACATGCACAAAAGAGGCCTGCAATCTGCGGGACAATTTCTCCCTGCTGAAAAAGAAGGGCGTGGTGGTGATCGGGGTAAGTATTGATAACGAAAAGAGCCATAAGAAATTTGAGAAAAAATATTCACTCCCCTTTACTTTGCTCGTGGACGCCGAAAAGAAGATGGTAAATGATTATGGCGTGTGGGCTGAGAAAACAACGTTTGGCCATACCTATATGGGCACGCTGCGGAAGACATTCCTCATTAACGAGAAAGGAAAAATAGACCACATCATTGACAAGGTGATCAGTAAGAACCATGCGGCACAGATCATTGAAGTTTGGGGATTGTGATCACACAGGCCGTCTGCTGGCCGCGTTTCAGCACGTCTGTCAAATAACAAAAAGAACTGCTCCTTGCGGGGAACAGTTCCTTTATAAGAAGAAATTTATCAGCTACTCTTTATTTTTCCGGTAGTATATCTGGTCATCATTGAACTCATTGATGGCCTGCAGCGGAGCATTTGCCATGCGTTCGTAGATGCGGGATATCTCTATCTGCTCTTTATTCTCATGCACCTCTTCCAGGTTGTCTCCATGCACGGTGAACTCATCGAGCTTGCGATGCAGTTCTTCTTTCATGTTAACAGATATCTGGTTGGCACGGCGGGAAATGACCACGATGGATTCGTAGAGGTTGCCGGTCTTTTCCTTCATTGCAATAACATCGCGCGTTTCCACAAGCGGATTAACTGATGTGATCGACCTTCTATTGTTGCTGCTCATTGCGTAGTTTTTTTACGTTATTGTCTGCTAATGAAAATATCTTATCCGCATCAGGCGCATACTTCGATTGCGGGTAAGAATCTTTAAACTCTTTATAGGCGCCTATGGCATTTGCGTAGCGTTCTTCCTGCTTGGCAGGAATACTTGCTTTGGCATATTTGTACATCGCCTTGATGACCATAAACTGGTACAGATCCGCACTTGGCGATTCGGGGTAATTTCTCAGCACACTCTTGTACGCAACCGTAGCCGCCTTGAACTGGTTAATGTTGAAATAAAGCTTTGCTGCATCAGCCTGCTTCAACTCTAATTTTTTGCGCGACTTGTCTATATATTCATTCGCCTCGGCAGTGCGCTTCCCATTGGGGTACCTGTTCACATAGGACTGCAGCGCCTCCAGCGACTTGACGGTATTGGACTGGTCGAGCGAATACTTAGGGGCATATTTATAAAGGCATACTGCACTCATAAATTCACACTCTTCGGCATCCTTACTTATAGGAAAGTATTCGGTAAAATTCTTAAAGTAGTAAGAAGCCTCGATATAGTCCTTCATATAATAGAAGGTGTAGGCGTACTTATAAAATAACGCCTCATAATTGCGGGTACTCTTCATTATGGGCAGCAACTCCTTGTACAACTCATTGGCATGCTGGTAATCTTTCTTATCGTAGTACTCATTTGCCTTGGTAAGTTTGTAGTTAACATCGCTGCTCTTCCTGATCTTCTCAAAGCCTCCGCATGAGCTCATTACGGACAGAACCACAAATAAATACAATAAATTCTTAAGGCGAAATCGCATACAGGGACGCAAATATATTGAAAAAAACGGGTTTTCGCGGGACAGGTTTGTTAAAAAGGGCAAAAAGTTGCGGTCAGTGCGAAGGATGACCGGGGCCGGTTTCTCTGTCGAGTGGCAAAATATAGAGCAGGGGCACCAGCGCATAGATGACGTAGGATATATATACGGAAAAAAAAGCAAGCACTGCCGCGATGAAGTAGCACAATGGACCACCTAATATGGAGAAACGGACGTTTCTCATAACGGCAGCTATATCATATTTGGGGCTCAGGTAATTTTTTACATTGTAATAATAGAACCAGGTGAGCAGGAAAGTGGTAGCGGAGAACAGCAAGCCCCACAGGAACACGATAAAAGGGGACTTGGGATACTCTCCCATCATAGCGGTAGGGAACGGCAACAGGCAGATAAGGAACAGCAGGATTGCGTTTATCCATGCCGTTCCATAGTCGCAGTCGGTGCTCATACTGAGAATGGAATGGTGGTGCATCCATATAAGTGTGACAAAGAAAAAACTGACCGCCCAGCTAAACAAAGCTGATTTTACCGTAACCAATGCCATCCAGACATCCTGCAAACTCTCAGGATGATCTATGTGCGGCACTTTAAGATCGAGCACCAGGATGGTCATGACGATTGCAAACACGCCGTCGCTGAATGCCTCAAGCCGCCTGTTATCGAACTTTCTCTGCTTGAACTTATCTGCTAAATTCATAAACATAAAAATAGCAAAGTATTGGCGCCATGCAAGTTTCCGTTAGAACGGCACGTCTTCATCGGACGGCGGCAGCTTCTTAAACGAAGAGCCCGGGCCCATATCCTCATCGTCCCAGTTTACGTCGTTGGCTTTTGACTGCCGGGTCTGAAACCCTCCGGGGATGAACATTTTGGAGCCGCCGAACTCACTGGGATCGCGGCGGATGCCCGCCTGCGGATTATCCTTTGGTCCGCTGCCACTGAAATTCCCCCCGTTTCCGCCTCCGAAGGAATCGAAGCGGTTGTCCTCCATGTCGACAAACTTCTGGTATTCCTTTATGAAGCGCACCTTCTCCATACCTGTGCTGCCGTTACGGTGCTTGGCAATGTGTATTTGTGTTTCGCCCTCGATGGTCTCGCCCATCGCATCGTTACCGATGCCGTGGTATTCGGGACGATACAGGAACATAACGAGATCGGCATCCTGCTCGATGGCACCCGATTCACGGAGGTCACTCAGCTGGGGTATCTTGGATTCTTTGCGGGTCTCAACCGAACGGTTTAACTGCGAAAGCGCGATGATCGGTACTTCCAGCTCCTTTGCAAGCGCTTTTAGGTCTCGCGATATTTTACTGATCTCCTGCTCACGGTTGCCGCTTTTGTCCACATTGGCCTGCATCAGCTGCAGGTAGTCGATCAGTATCAGCTGGATGTCATGTTTTTGTTTCAGCCTGCGGGCCTTGGCGCGCAACTCGAAGATGTTGAGTGCGGCCTGGTCATCGAGGAATATCTTGGCCTGTGCCAGCTTCACCATGCGCTGAGACATCTGGATAAACTCGTGCTCTGCCATTTTTCCTCTCGTGATACTTTCCATGTTCACCTCGCTAACGGCGCTGAGCATCCTCTTTACGATCTGTCCTGCACCCATTTCAAGCGAGAAAACGGCCACCGGGAAAGGTTTTGCCGAGTTCATGGCAGCGTTCATCGCGAGATTAAGAGCGAACGCGGTCTTACCCACAGACGGGCGGGCCGCAAGAATGATGAGATCTGTTTTTTGCCAGCCAGAAGTGAGCCTGTCAAGGCCCTTAAAGCCCGATGGTACGCCGGTGATATCGTCCGTTTTCTTCCTGTTCTCCTCAATTTCGTTCATCGTCTTTACCAGTACATCCTGCAGGCTACGGAAGTTTTTGCGCAGGTGCTTGTCGGTTATTTCATAAAGCCCCGATTCCGCCTTATCGAGCAGATCAAACACGTCTGTGCTGTCCTCATAGGCATCGCTGATCACCGAACCGCTGATGCGGATAAGCTCCCGCTGGATGAATTTTTCCATCACGATCCTCGCGTGGGCCTCCACGTGCGCGCTCGACAACACGCTCATCGTAAGCCGGGTAAGGTAGTAAGCCCCGCCGATCAGCTCCAGCTCATTGTTTTTGCGCAGTTCCTCGGTGATGGTGAGCAGATCCACGGGGGTACCTTTGTCGAAAAGGCGCCGCATAGCTGCGTAGATCTTCTGGTGCGCATCTACATAAAAGCATTCTTCGCTCTGAATGATCTCCAAAACCTGGGCGAAAGTGTCTTTCTCCAGCATAGAAGCGCCAAGTACCGCCTCTTCAAGTTCGGGCGCCTGTGGTGGTACTTTGCCATAAACAAGAGTAGCGAGGTCTGGTTTGCGACTCCTGGTATTTCCAAAATCTTTTTTAATATTTATAGACATTATAATAAATGTGTTATATAGTTAGGTATAATTATATTTTAAAGCCCTTTTTGCCGCCAAACCGATGTATTGCCGTGCTTAAAGTTGAAAAATACTATATTTATTTTCCGTTAAGCCCGTATTAAGCGAAGGTTAAAACTTGAGGGGGAGGACTAATGTAAAATGAAAAACGAGAGTGGGAAGTCTTATTTTATGAAAAGTTTTCCCCATTGCCTCAATGCCTCTATTCACGTCTTCCTCACAAGTTATGCACACAAAGTTCTTTAAAAATCGGGGATATTAACACCAATGCACAATTTTTACTGTAAAAATCTATTTGTTAATAGGTTTTTTTGAGAAGGTATATTTTGGTATTATCAAGGTTATCTTTGCCAAAATTTATTTTTTAAAAATGATCATTTCGTACCAATGGCTGTTGGAATATTTGCCGGAACCCTTGCCAGTAAATGAATTAAGCAAAATCCTTACTTCGATCGGGCTGGAGGTTGAGGCGGTAGAGCCGGTGGAAAGTATCCGCGGAGGCCTTGAAGGGCTGGTAATTGGCGAAGTTATGACCTGCGAAAAGCACCCTAATGCGGACAAACTGAGTATCACAACCGTGAATACCGGGAAAGGCGAACCATTGCACATCGTATGCGGAGCGCCCAATGTGGCAGCCGGACAAAAGGTGATCGTAGCGCCGGTAGGCACTACAGTGCACCCGACAGAAGGGGAGCCATTCCTGATAAAGAAAGCGAAAATACGTGGTGAGGAAAGTACCGGAATGATATGTGCTGAAGACGAGATAGGACTTGGTAAGAGCCATGCCGGTGTACTCGTGCTGCCTGCCGACGCCGTTGTTGGGACCCTGGCAAAAGAATATTTTAATATTCCGAAGACTGACTTTGCGATACATATAGGGCTGACGCCCAACCGCTCTGACGCGAACAGCCATATTGGCGTGGCCCGCGATGTATGCGCTTACCTGACCCACCACAAAGGCGAACGATACCATGTGGTGCTGCCAGCGACAGGTGCAGAAGGGCAGGGAAATGCATCAACGATCAAAGTGAAAATAGCGGCAGTGGAGGCCTGCCCCAGGTATGCCGGCCTGAGCATACAAAATATTAAGGTGGGGCCCTCGCCCGACTGGCTGCAGCAAAGACTGCAGACCATTGGGTTGCGGAGCATAAACAACATTGTAGACATAACTAACTATGTGCTGCATGAATACGGCCAGCCGCTTCATGCTTTTGATGCTGACAAGATAACCGGCAACGAGATCAAGGTGCAGTTTATGCCGGTGGGCACGGTATTCAAAGCGCTGGATGAAAAAGATAGAAAACTGAGCGCCGACGACCTGATGATATGTGACGCAACAGGGGCATTGGCGATGGGCGGCGTGTTTGGCGGACTGCACAGCGGCATCAGTGAAACAACGACGAATGTTTTTTTAGAGAGCGCTTACTTCGACCCGAAACATATTCGCCGCACATCGCTGCATCATGGCTTGCGCACAGATGCTGCGACCCATTTTGAAAAAGGTGTGGATATAAATAATGTAGTGCCTGCATTGAAACGTGCGGCAGCGATGATAGCTGAGATAGCCGGCGGATCTGTATCGACGGTGACCGATGAATATCCGGCGCCGCTGCAGCCGACGCAGATCACCATCTCTTACAGCTACATACAGAAACTGTGCGGCAAGGCGTACCACCACCTGGCTATACAGGAAATACTTGTGGCCTCCGGTTTCGAGATCGTGCATGAAACAAAGGAAGATCTGACGCTAAAAGTGCCATCAAATAAAACCGATGTAGCCGTGCCGGCCGACATAGTGGAAGAGATACTGCGTATAGACGGACTGGATAATATAGAAATTCCAAAAAACCTGAATATAGCGATCACCAGGGCATTGCACACGGATCATAAGGTTCGCGAACACATGTCTGAAGTGCTTTGCGGAATGGGCCTGCAGGAGATCGTGACCAACTCGATCGTAAACAGTAAATTTTACCCGGGGCGAAATGACCTGGTGCGCATGATCAACAGCCTGAGCAGTGAGCTTGATGTGATGCGCCCCTCTATGCTGGAAAGCGGGATGGAAGTGATACAATACAATTGTAATCGCAAAAGCCAGGACCTGGCTCTGTTCGAATTTGGGAATGTGTACACGACGGGGGGGGACAAATATGTGCAGGAAGCCCGGCTGGCGCTGTGGCTGACCGGAAATGCAAGCGCGGAAAACTGGAATCAGAAACCGGAGAAAGTAGACATGTTTTATGCAAAGGGCGTGGTAAACAACCTTTTAAATTATAATGGCATAGGGAACGCAGTTGTATCGTTTGGCGAATCGGGTGACATAACGTGGAAATGGAAGAATCAGGCGTTGTGCACAATAAGCAAGGTGCCGGCTGCAAGGTTGAGTGAGTTTGACATTAAGCAGGAAGTTTATTTCGCAGATATCCATTGGGATGTTTTGCAAAAAGCACACGCCTCAAACAAAATAACATACAGGGAGATACCCAAGTTCCCGTCTGTGAAGCGTGATATAGCGATCATTATCGACAACCAGGTGACCTACGAGCAGGTAGCGGAAACAACAGAGAAATTAAAACTCGATGCGTTGCAGTCGTTTGGATTGTTTGACGTCTTTGAAAGTGAAAAATTAGGAAAGGGGAAAAAATCTTATGCTTTAAGTTACACATTTCAGCTACAAGACCGTACTTTGACAGATAGTGAAATAGAGCAACTGATGAAGCAACTGATGGATGTATATAAAAACAAGCTTAGCGCGCAAATACGTGAATAATGCAAGCACTGGACCTGCTCAATAAAAAACTGGATACGCTGCTGAAAAAATATGCAGCCCTGGAGGCGGAGAACAAGCGCCTTAAGGATACGCTTGCCGTAAATGAAAAGTCGCTGGCACAACTGAATAAGAAAGTATCGTCGCTGGAGCAGGGCATGGTGAGCGTGCACCTGGGAAAGACCGCAGGCACGGAAGACGAAAAGGAAAATATGCGCACGCAACTGGATACGGTGATCGGCGAGATAGACAAAATACTGAACACACTTAATGATTAAGAAGGATAAATATTTACTGATCGTTCTGATTGCTTTATCCGGCACGGTGTGGATGGCCTGTAAACAACAACGGCAAATATGCCTGACACCCAAAATTGCAAGTTTCACTATTGAGAGTATGCACAGATCTTCGGTGGATACCTTGTTTTCAGATACTGCGCTGCTTTCTGCAGTATTCATTCCATTGACGAACGCATCGACTACAGACAGTTTTATTTACAGCCAGGCTTCCGTGTTCGTTATTTCGCTTTCGCCGGTGACCGATACCTGCCGGTGGGCATTTGCAACAGATACGACCAATAATGTTTACGACACGCTGACCTTCTATTACAAGCGGAATCTGCAGTTCCTTTCGAACGCCTGCGGATATACTTATTTTTACAACCTGGATTCCGTTC
>CAYNGS010000108.1:0-8191 GCA_964396625.1 uncultured Flavipsychrobacter sp. | reverse complement strand
GAGGATGTTGGTTTGGAAGGCGATTTCGTCAATAACCTTGAGGATCTTGATGTTTTGCAAACCTATATCGGCGGGCAGCTTGTTTCTGAAATCGGGAAAACGCTTTTGCCGGACGTCGGTGTACTGCCCATAAACAATTTTAAGGCCGGCAGAAAAGATGTTGCATCGTTTGGTGTTAAAGCCATTAGCGCTACGCCTGTTATCAGGGTCATAGAAGCCATTGAAGGCCAACTGGTAACCAACAGCATGCAGTTGCCCGCCAAGGTGGATGCTGGTTATATAGTAAGCGACACCGAACGCGATGTGCTTAAAATTGCAGACATCAATCGTTATGAAAATGAAGCGCCGGTTGCAGTTGCTTTCATTAAAAACTTCGGTTTAAAACACGGCGCTATCGCTTCTACAGTAGCGCATGACTGTCATAATATTATTACAGTGGGTGTTGACGATGGGTCGATGCGCGCCGCAGTCAATGCCCTGATAGACTGCAAAGGAGGCATATCCGTGGCAGCGAACAAAGACGATGTGACTACCATGCCGCTGCCCGTTGCCGGCCTTATGTCGCTGAACAAGGGGCATGAAGTGGCGGCGGAGTACACAAAGATAGATGCACTGGCCAAGGCGCTTGGCACCACGCTGCATGCGCCATTCATGACCTTATCTTTTATGGCGCTGCTGGTAATTCCGTCGCTGAAGCTGAGCGACAAGGGGCTGTTCGATGGCACCGGTTTCAAGTTTACTTCAGTTGAAGCATGATCAGGAAAAACGGATGGACTATTACTTCAGATCAGACCGTCGCAGCAACCTGGCCGGCTGGTGTCCTTTTTCCATAATAAAGTTGAGGCCAAAGAAAAAGTATTCGCGCCGGAAGCCCTTGCCTGTCTGTATCTTTTGTTCTTTTTCGAGGAGCGCTTCCGGGCCGGAGAAACGGTAATGAATGGGCAAAAAGTACCGGATGTACTGCACGCTATTGCCCGCTAACTCAAATCCATTCTTTTCAAAAAGTTGTTTCCAGCTTGCGAGGCTACGGATGTTCTCATTTCCGATCAGTATATCTTTTTGCAGCCTTTCGTCCCAGATGGTGATAATACGTTTATTGCCCCTGTATTTATACAGCTTGGCGCGCTGGATTATATTGTTCCCGTTCTCCTCTATCGACAGTATTTTGCCGCCCTTTTTCAGGCTGTCGTGAAATATCTGCAGTGCATCATCGATCGGCTCCAGGTGATGAAGCGTGTCCTGCACGATTATCCAGTCGAAGCTGGCCGGCTCGGGACGGTTGTCAAACAGGTTTTCGTAAGTGTAGGTGAACAGCGATGTATCGCCATACTTGCTCCAGTACTTTATGCGCTTTTGTACCGTCTCGAAGTAGAACTCAAGCGTGGTGCCATAGGTCCTGATCCCATTCATTGCCAAGAAGAGGCAGGTGGTACCGTAGCCGCAGCCGCAGTCCCATATAGATGTTTGGTGCCTGAAGCTATCGGCGCCGGGCGCGTCGATGATGTAGGTTTTGATGTAGTGAAGCCGCTGCAGAAAATAGTTCCTGCGAAAATGCCATGACGATTTCTTACCGAGGAATTTATAATAGGGCTGCATTTCGGTATGCACTTCCAATTCTTTAACCATCAGTTCAAAGAACTGCTCCGGAGACATCATGTTCAAAATCGGGAATTAGGAATTTGAAAATCGGGAATTCGGATTGCAATTTAGGGATTTGGATCGACATTTGCCTGATCCACGCCATCCCGATCACAAATCCTGAATTCCCGACTACAATATCATTTATGCTACAACCAGCAATGCTTCCCTGATGCGGGCCTCCACCTCGGCGCTCATTTCGGGATTATCGAGCAGGAATTGTTTTACCGCATCCCTGCCCTGGCCCACCTTGCTGTCGCCATAGCTGAACCACGAGCCGCTTTTCTGCAGAATGCCGAGTTCCACCCCCATGTCTATGATCTCACCTACCTTGCTGATACCCTCACCGAAGATGATATCAAACTCAACCTGGCGGAATGGTGGTGCAACTTTATTCTTTACCACTTTTACACGCGTGCGGTTACCGCTGGCCACATCGCCGTCCTTTATCTGACTGATGCGGCGGATATCAAGACGCACAGATGCGTAGAATTTCAGGGCATTACCACCGGTAGTGGTCTCGGGATTACCAAACATTACACCGATCTTCTCGCGAAGCTGGTTGATAAATATACAGCAGCAGCCTGTGCGCGAAATAGTGGCAGTGAGTTTGCGCAGGGCCTGGCTCATGAGGCGGGCCTGCAGACCCATTTTGCTTTCGCCCATTTCGCCGTCCAGCTCACCCTTGGGCACCAGCGCCGCCACCGAATCGATCACCACCACATCAACTGCACCGGAAGATATGAGCCTGTCAGCTATCTCCAGTCCCTGCTCACCATAGTCTGGCTGGGAGATTATGAGATTGTCCACATCCACGCCCAGCTTGCGGGCATAGCTTGCATCAAAGGCATGCTCCGCATCTATTATAGCACATATACCCCCTTTCTTCTGGGCCTGCGCTATAGTATGTATTGCTATAGTTGTTTTACCTGATGACTCAGGGCCATATATTTCCACTATACGCCCGCAAGGGAGCCCGCCAACACCTAATGCAACATCAAGCCCGATAGAGCCGGTGCTGATCACATCCATCTTTTCCTTTTGCTTGTCGCCGAGCATCATCACCGATCCCTTACCATAGTCTTTCTCGATCTTGTCGAGTGCGAGTTTCAAAACTTTTATTTTATCGTCTGCCATGTTACTTACTGTTTTAGCCATAAATCTTTCACCAAAAGTAGTTTAAAAAACCACATCTAAATCACTTTTCAAAAGAAGATATCCACAATTTTAAAAGCGGGTTGAAGCCTTAATGGCAAAAGGTTTCGCCGCTTTTCTCATTCGATTTTGTGGGTAAGTCAGGGATGTATTTCCGCTGGGCAAAAAAAGAAAATGCGGCGCTGGCCGATGTGTGGAGACAAAAAGCATGACATCGAACGCACACGATTCGTGCGACAAAAAACACTAACTAAAACATCAGTGGAAAAGACAGAGCAGCAAATGCAACAACGAAACTATTCTTCCTCCGTGTTGTCATCAAGCTGGCGCACATGCTTCAGCTTGTACTCGTTATTCTTCAGGCTGTTCATCAGCTCTGACTCAATACCAAACGAAAAACGGATATCATAAGCGCCGTCAGTCTTTGAATATTTTTCAGCCAGTATGCGTGCGGCCTGTATCTTGGGGGAAAGAAAGTCGAATTTACTGATGAGCAGCAAAATGTGGTATAGTGTGCCCGTCTCTATGCGCATGTACGAAACCGGTACTGAGATCGACAACTCTTCCTGCAACGCATCAATAAGTTGCTCTGCCCTGGCTGCTGCCAAAGGGAGGTTCTGCTTTTCGGAATCATCACGTTTTGCATTTGTGCCCTTCTGGTAGCCGGTAGACACCCAGCCCTTGGGAGACATCACTTGATTCTCAGTTGCCATATTGGAAGTACGTTGAGTTTTCTGGATAGACAAAGTCATATTAATTGCTTTTAGGTTTAGATTGATAAACACAATATAAACTTAGTCTCAAAATTAGTAAAACAAGGCGATAATTATAATTCCCATTTGTTAATGAACTTGTTAACAACAGCCTATGCCAGATAAAATTCAATTTTTCTTCAGAATTCTATTTATATCATCAGAAAATTAGGATGTTATATAAAGGAGATTATTTGATATGCAATAATCTGTATCCGTTAAACTTTATAATATTCTCCATCATATTTTCTGACTCGATGGCGAAAGCAAACCGTACTTCATACGAACTGTTTATCCTCGCAAATCGCTCGGCGATGGCGCGCGCCTCCTGTATTTTGGACGAGAGGAAATCTTCCCTGCTTACCAGCAGCAGAATGTGAAACAGCATATTTGTTTCGATACGCATGTAAGATACCGACACTTCCATGGCCAGTTCTGTTTCCAGTGCGTCCATAAGTTGGTCGGCCCTTCTTGCTGCGAGCGGCAGATTCTGTGCAAGAGATGCTTCAGACTCTCCGCGTACGATCTGGAGATCAGCGTTTACCCATCCGATCGTGGATCTGTTGCTATCACTGGCAAGCGCCGGCTCATACTTGCTTTGCTGAATTAGTAAAGTCATGGTCTTTGTTTTTTATTGGTTTGTGTTGATCAGAAACTTGCTTTTAGCATTAGTTATTCTGAAATATGGCACAAACGTACCGGCTATTTTTTTTAAAAAATACAGGTGAAAAACTGAAAAATTTTTTTGGGAGTAGTTTCTTACCGTTTTTTTATCAATTCTGGCCTTAAATGGGCGTTTTTAATTAGGTTTTTTAATCTATATTTGGTTTACACTACCACTACTCCGGACAAAAAATGAAAAAAGCTGCGATTCTTTTAAGCTCCATCATCATCGTATGGGCGCTGGTGGCTTTTAGTAAGAAGGAGAAAGACACTGCAAAACCGGCCTTCATACCGCCAAGCGAGCAACGGCCCGGCGACGCTTCGAAAGGGTATCAATACCTTATCACCGGTGATTTTTTAAAGAGTGGTTTTCCTTACGACTTTTTCATATTTGCGAATGGCAAGGGCAAAAACCTGCTGCAGCGTACCGGCAAAAATGCAGCAGTAGACCAGGGGTATAATGTTGTAACCAACACCGACAGTGTAGACATTGTTATACCCACGTGCCTGCAATGCCACTCAGAGGTATTTGACGGCAAGCTTTATGTAGGGCTTGGAAATTCCTTTCTTGATCTTACAAACGTTAACCAGCGCACCAAAGGGCTCGTTGCGTTGCAGCAGTGGCAAAAAACTGCGCCTAAAAACTATAAGGCGGTGAAGGCATTGCTGCAATCGTTCATGATTGTGAACCCACTGATGGAAACGGAAGTGCGCGGAGTAAATTCAGCCGATCGCCTCGCGGCCCTGCTAGTGGCGCACAGAAACCCGCAAACTCTCATATGGAGTGATACCGCTATGTTGGATGTTTCTGCTGCAGTGGTGCCCACTGATGTGCCAGCATGGTGGATGCTGAAGAAAAAAAATGCGATGTTCTATACGGCACTCGGGCGCGGGGATTTTGGTAAGTTTTTAATGCTGAGCAATATCCTCACGGTCAGCGATTCATCGGAAGCGAGAGAAGTCAATACGCATTTCGGAGACGTGCTCGCGTATATCAGGTCTATTGAGCCGCCCCCCTACCCCCTGACCGTTGACAAAGCCCTGGCAAAAAAAGGGAAAGCGATCTTTACTAACGCCTGCCAGCGCTGTCACGGATCATATGGGCCGGGTGGACAGTACCCAAACCTGCTCGTGCCCGGCAGTATCATTGGCACTGACTCTTTATTGTTTATGTCGAACCAGCAGGCGAAACCATTTGTCGATTGGTTTAACAACAGCTGGTTTGCACAGGCGCCGAATCCGGCGCAGCTCGTGCCCGGGAATGGTTATGTAGCGCCTCCGCTCGACGGCGTCTGGATCACTGCACCGTACCTG
The DNA here is from genome assembly GCA_964396625.1 of uncultured Flavipsychrobacter sp. GTDB lineage: Bacteria > Bacteroidota > Bacteroidia > Chitinophagales > Chitinophagaceae > Nemorincola. The sequence continues at coordinate 2,669 of CAYNGS010000108.1, read as the reverse complement.
CACAATGGCTCAGTGCCCACGATAGAGGCGGTACTGAACAGTAAGATACGGCCTACCTATTGGAGCAGGGACTTTGAGAAACCCGAATACGACTATGCACACGTGGGCTGGAAATATGTGAAGCAGGACAAGCCCGACGGCAAAAAAGTGTACAATACTACCCTTCCCGGTTATGGCAACTACGGCCATTATTTCGGCGACAAACTGAGTGATGATGAACGAAGATCCGTGATAGAATACCTGAAAACTTTATGATTGATTAATTTTAGGAGCGTCGGGGAATGTTTAACTTCATTTGCCCGAAAGTAAACTGAGCTGGAGTAATGGCCGAAGAAAGAAATGATATTAAAAAGGTAATTGCAGATGAGCACAATCTGCGGAAACTTATTAATAGTATTGATGACCCCATATGGCTCGTAGATGCCGATTACATCATCGTGGAATGTAATCATGCGTTCAAAAAATGGGTGTGCCATTTTATTGGAAAGGAGCTGGACAAGGGTGACCAGGTCTTATACGACGGTCGCGATAAAGCGTATCAGGATAAATTTGAAATGTGCTACCAGCTTGCGTTAAAAGGCAGGGCTTTTAAGTCGGTTGAAGACATGAAAGTGGGCAGCGAACAAAGGTACACTACAGTGAGCTTCAACCCGGTGTATAACGATGAACACAAGATCACCGGCGTAAGTTGTTTTGCAAGAGACATGACCGAGCACCGGAAGCACCTGCTAAAAATTGAAGAACAAAACACCGCACTGCGTGAGATCGCGTTTATAGAATCGCACAAGGTAAGAGGCCCGCTGGCCACGATCCTTGGCCTTGAGCAATTATTTAATTACGACGACACCAGCGACCCCATCAACAAGGAGGTAATAGACGGCATCACAAAAGTGAGTCACGAGCTGGACCTGATCATACGTGAAGTGGTAAGAAGATCTACAGAGATCGGCTTGCAGCCCTGATCTATTTTACGATCCGCACAAATGCCTGCTTCTCCCCGCAAATGACGCGGGCAATATACTGACCGGCCGGAAGGTTCTGAATATTCAGCTCACGCTCGTTGGTAAAAGTGGCGACTTCTTTCGACTGAGCATCAAAAAGCTGAACAAAAAACATGTTCCAGTCGGCAGGGATGGATAAAGTTACCTTACCGTTCCCAGCGGGCACCGGGTATGCTGCAACAGTCGCCTGCGCGCCAGAAACGTTACTCACCACGCTTGGCAACGTAGTATCCGGATTGGGCGGAAGTTTGTCGCTATACTTAATGCTTGTTATGATCTCGTTGCCGAGGAGTACATTGCTGGTGACCCAAAGCGCCGGATAATGATCGCCTTTTACCAGCCATTTGTATTCTATGCTATTGCGCGGTATGCCAAACGAATTGCCGCTGAATGAGATCGAATCGATCTCATGGATCTCCGAGCGCACCCTAATACAATTGACCGGCGTGGTATAATAAGGGGTCTGAATTGTGCCCCACGCGTCTACAGTTGTTTTGCGATAACCCTGTTCCTTTAGTCCGCCGAGGGAGGCCAGGCTGAAGCTAAGCGAATAGTCCGAACTATCGGCGTTCGTATAACCAAGCGGCAGAAAGTACCAAACATCGGGAGGCGAGTAATTGGCAGCCACCGGCAGTCCGCCTACGCTGGCGCCAAAGGCCTTCACCTGGTAGCGGCCGGGGCTGGTCTTTGTTTCAAAAAAATTGTACAGTTGCTGAATAGACACCGGCAGAAAAGCACCAAGGCCGGGAATACTGTCTGCCACCTTGTACCCAAAAGCGGTAGGACCAACGGTGAGCACATACAGGGGGTTTACGGCCAAGGCCAGTTGATAGGTATCCACTGACTGCGAAATAGGTGTGAATGTATAATTCCATACCAAGCCCGGCCCGGCGAGACTTGTGTTTACTCCGCTGCCAACAGGCGACACATTGCTATACCGAAGCATATCCCCGGCCACAGGCATGTCGCTTGCAGTAATGGTGATCTGCGCATGAGCCGCCGCCACAATGCCCATAAACACACAAACTGCCAGCAATTGCCTCATAACTAATGGTTTAGAATAAAGCCAAAAGTATAAAGGATATGGTTAATAAGCAAAAAAGAAGGAACTTGGCAAGTCTGTCGCGGTTAATCGACACGTTATTGGCCAAACCAATCGCCATCAGCTTCCAGAAGTAGTCCCCTTATTTTTAGAACTAAGCGTGCTGACGAGATTGTTTATATTCAGGGCATAGCCAAGTTGCAACTGAAAATAAGAATTAAGAAGCTGATTGGCGGATGGTACGTTCGCATAGGCGCTAAAATGAACGAAAACATTTGAACTGCCATCTGCGTTACTTGGATTCGTGTTGTAAATGATGAGTGCATCAAGATTCAGATATGTCTGCGAGAATGTCGTAAGCTTCGTCTGACCCAATGGCACAAAGGCATTCCTGTTTTCGTACTGGAAATTCAAATTTGGATTAATGGCGCTGTTGACGGGGCTGATGCCAAATACTTTTGCATTCAGCTCCAGGGTGAACGGATTCAGATTCTCGGTCCTGATACCAACGTTAAAACCATATAAAAGGCTCGTCACCTGGAATGAAACAGAATCGGAGATAGTTGTCCTTAATATTGAAAAAGTGGGCTCGATATACAAATGCATTAAATCCCCATTACCTTTCT
>CAYNGS010000107.1:0-8255 GCA_964396625.1 uncultured Flavipsychrobacter sp. | reverse complement strand
CATAGTGGCCTCTGTTTGTTACAGCAAGCTCACGTATCTCTTTCCGGATCACCGGTGTGAAGATGTTCTCTCCGAAAGACTTGAAATGAAACCCATAGGCCGCGGTCACGGGTGCGTACCGTTCCAGCACCAGTTTACCCATCGGGTCGCCCGTTGCTGGCTTTGGTGCATTTTTATGCAGCACAGCACATTGATGGCTCACCGAAATGCATGGCAGTTTTTTTCTTTTACACGCCCACGCAGATACCGGTTCAAAATCATTGATCACCAGGTCATATTGCTCTATCGGAAATTCCCTGATGTCCTTAAGCAACCGGAATAACTTCAGTTTCTTCGCAGTTTCAACAATATCTACGCCGCCCCGCTTGCCAAAAATAAAGCTCATGCCATATAGCTTGTATTTTACCGGGAAGGGTACTTCCACATCTGCCTGTATCCCGCTGATCAGCACATCAACGTCTCCATATTTCACCAGTTCCGGATACACATCCCTTGCACGGCTCAGGTGTCCGTTACCTGTCCCCTGTATAGCAAATAATATCTTCATCTGACCTGAAAAAAACTGTGTAGTATATATGATCCCGAAACAATCCCAAATTACAAATCCCCAACTCCAAATTCCCACTCATGCCGCCTCTATCGCCTCCCCTAATCCTTCGTCTCCCTTCATCGGCTTCATGTTCATTTCCAGCATCAGGTTGGCCATCATGGTTTTTGCCGTTTCCTTTCCGTGTTTCTTTTTGTTGATCTCTATCGTTTTCGCCACCGGGTCCTCATTGTAGTTGTATACACTCCATTTAGAGTCGGCATATTCAAGCGCGGTCAGATTCTCGATCCAGTCGCCGGAATTCATATAAGTTATGTGGCCGTGCTTGGTATTCACATCTTTTATTTCAGGATGGTGAATATGCCCGCACACCACATAGTCATAATTGTTCTCTGCTGCTATGTCACAAACCGTTTCTTCAAAGCTGTTGATGAACTTAACCGCTCCCTTCACACTGTTCTTTACTTTCTTAGACAGTGATATTTTGCCCCTGCCGATCTTTTGCGAAATAAAGTTTACGAAGCTGTTTATCAGTATCAGCGTATCATATCCTATAGCGCCAAGCTTTGCCAGCCAGCGGCTGTGCTGCATTACTACATCAAATACATCTCCATGAAAAATCCATACCCGCGCATTGTCAATCTTAAGCGACAGCTTGTTGGTGATCTTCAGCGACCCCAACTGAAACCCTTTGAAACGACGGATCATCTCATCATGGTTTCCCGGTATATAATAGACGGGGGTATCCTTGGCTATAAGCCCTATCAGATGTTTTACCACCATCATATGGGTAGCAGGCCAATAACGTTTGCTGAATTGCCAGACGTCAATAATATCACCGTTCAGGACAACGGTTTTAGGTTTGATACTTTTAAGGTACTGCAGGAGTTCGCTTGCATGACACCCATATGTGCCTAAGTGCAGATCCGAAAGCACCACAATGTCCACCTCTCTTTTAGCCATTATTCCCTTCGACGAAGCATTTGGTTATACAAAATGACAATTTTTGTATAAATCTAATATTATCACAAGGTTAAATTAATATTAAGTATAGCAATTGCAACATTATCTTAACAAGTTGTAAAGCAGTTGTGTTGATTTTGGAAGTTCGCGAGCAGCATTCTGCCTGGGCGGGGTAAAAGCTATGCAATAAATAACCACATTTGTCAATTATCGGTAATTTCATGCCGCTAAAGCATAACATTATATGGTAGCAAAATCAACCAAAGCATCACTGCTGGTAGCCGAAGATGAAGAAAGCCTGCGCGAGGCGCTCAAGCTGAACCTGGAACTGGAAGGGTATGAGGTGACCACAGTGGACAATGGGCCGGCCGTGATAAAAATGGTGAAGAATGAATACTTCGACCTTATCATTCTCGATATAATGTTGCCCGATATGGACGGCATCACAGTATGCGAAACCATACGCATGCAGCATAATGATGTGCCGATCCTGTTTCTGTCTGCGCGCAATACAGGCGCAGACCGGGTATTGGGACTAAAAAAAGGGGGTGACGACTACCTTACCAAACCCTTCAACCTTGAAGAATTACTCCTGCGGGTCGATAAGCTTGTTACCAAAAATAAAAAAATAAAAGAACCTCAGACAATAGGCGATATCTACGAATTTGACGGCTGCAAAATAGATTTCGCAGCACACGAATGTGTCGACAAAAACAAAAAAACACAAGAGTTGAGTAAAAAGGAAGCTGCGCTGCTGAAACTACTTATAGAGCACGAGGGAGAAGTTGTGTCGCGTGAGCAGATACTGCAGATCGTATGGGGTTATAATGTTTATCCCACTACCCGCACCATCGACAACTTTATTCTCAACTTCCGTAAATTTTTTGAAAAGGACAGCCGCAACCCGAGACATTTTCATTCCATCAGGGGCATCGGCTATAAGTTCACGAAATAACCCCACAAATCGATTGGTCGACATAGAATATCCGCAAACACCAATCATCAGCACATCAGCTAATCAAAAAACTACCATTTCAATTCCGGGTCCTCTGTCTCCCCGCTCATTTTATTTACCTGCCTGCTCCTCACCTTCTGCAACTGCCGGTCGTAGATCAACCTTGCGATTTTAGCCGCCACATCGTCATCTTGCAGCACGGCATTTAGCTTCTTTTCTGAAATATCGAGACGATACATGAGCTGAAAAAAAACTTCCGGCCCACGTTCCAGTACGGCCACTATCCTGTCTGCAAGAATTTTTAATACGGCCTCCTCCGAAAGTGTTTCCGGAAGTTGCAGATCCCAATCCTCTTTAAGGGCAAGCGCCGTTTCCTGAAGTATGCTTTCTGCCATTTTTAAAATTACAACCCACGTTACGACCCAAATTCCTAATACCCAATTCCGTCACGCTAAAACATCTTGATCTTATCCAGCACCATGTCTTTCACAGCAGCCAGTGATATCCGCTCCTGCGTCATACTGTCCCGGTAGCGGATGGTCACCGTCTGGTCTTCCTTGGTTTGATGATCTATGGTGATGCAGAACGGCGTACCGATCGCATCCTGCCTGCGGTAGCGTTTGCCTATGCTATCCTTTTCTTCGTAAAAACATTTAAAATGTGGCTTACACTCGTCTATCAGTTCGCGCGCTATCTCCGGCAGTCCGTCCTTTTTGGTTAGCGGCAGTACCGCCAGTTTTATGGGCGCAAGCATCGGCGGAAAACTCAGTACCACGCGGCTGTCGGGTTTGCCTTCCACGCTCAGGTATTCCTCTTTATACGCCTCGCTCAGTATCATCATCACCGTGCGGTCTAGTCCTATCGATGTTTCCACCACATAGGGCACATAATGCTGGTTGATGTCGGTGTCAAAATATGTAAGTTTCTTACCGCTGTACTGTTGGTGATTTTTCAGATCAAAGTCGGTTCGGCTGTGCACACCCTCCACTTCCTTGAACCCCATCGGGAAATCATACTCTATGTCACAGGCTGCATCGGCATAGTGCGCCAGCTTCACGTGGTCGTGAAACCGGTATCGCTCTGCCGGTATGCCCAGGCTCAGGTGCCACTTCATCCGCGTTTCTTTCCACTTCTCATACCATTCCTTCTGCGTGCCGGGGCGAACAAAGAACTGCATCTCCATCTGCTCAAACTCGCGCATGCGGAATATAAAACCACGTGCCACTATTTCATTTCTGAACGCCTTTCCGGTCTGTGCAATACCAAACGGTATCTTCATCCTGCCTGTTTTCTGCACATTCAGGAAGTTTACAAAAATGCCCTGGGCTGTCTCAGGTCGCAGGTAAATTACGTTCGCCTCCTCAGCTACCGAGCCGATCTCTGTCGAAAACATAAGATTGAATTGGCGCACCTCGGTCCAGTTACAGGTGCCGCTAATGGCACAGGCTACTTTGTTTTCATCTATGAGTTGTTTCAAGCCTGCAAAATCATTGGCCGCCAGCAACTGATCCATCTGCTGCAGCAATGCGTCGCCTTTTTCTTTATCCAGGGTCTCAGCATACCCTTCTATCAGGTGGTCCACCCGGTAGCGCTTCTGGCTGTCCTTGTTATCTATCATCGGGTCACTGAAGTTGTCCACGTGCCCGCTCGCCTTCCAAACCGTAGGATGCATGAAAATCGCAGCATCAATACCAACAATGTTTTCGTGCATTTGGGTCATGCTCCGCCACCAGTAGTCACGGATATTCCTTTTTAATTCTGCGCCATATTGACCGTAATCGTACACGGCGCTAAGGCCGTCGTATATTTCGCTCGATTGAAAAACAAAACCATACTCTTTGCAGTGTGCTATAATATTTTGCAGCTTATTGTCATTTGCCATAATGCGGGCAAAAATAGGCAAAACCAGTTAACACACTTTGAGAAAAAAGGGGGTAGCAATAGGGTCTCTTCACCCCAGCCCAATTAAAACTTAACAATTGCGGGATTTTTCATTAAGTTTGTTTGTCATTTTTTATCGTGGTATTTTTTAATACACTTATACATGTAATATTAAATAATATTACAGTTAGGTTCATCTCTCGAAGATCTAAGGGCTAATGAAAAAGACAATTTTGATAATAGAAAGTGACGACGTAAAGTTTTATTTGCTGCGAAATTACTTGTCCGATCTTAACTATCAGGCAGATGCTATACGCAGGTGTATTTCGTCAGACGAATCCTTATCGGTGCCACCCGATGATTTTCTCGTCATCCTGGCTCACCTCCGTGGCTCCAGTTTCGACTACCTGCCAAGCCTCCTCGATCTGCAGAACCATTTCACGAATATTCCGGTAATAATCCTATCCGACCAGGAAAATGGCGATGCGTGCACAAGAGCCATCAGGAGTGGTGCACAGGATTTCCTGGCCTTTGGGAACTTTGATTCCGACCAACTCGGCAAATCGATCTCATGTGCTATTAACCGGCAATCGGTATTAATTAAGAACATGAATGCCGTGGCGGAGTATCAAAGACATTTCAACAATGGTCCTATGCCTATGTGGATCATCGACGGCAAAAACATGAAATTCCTCGTGGTCAATAACGCTACAATAAAAAAATACGGCTACAGCCGCGAGGAATTTGCAACCATGTCTGCAAGGGATATCCGTCCCCAGGAAGATGTACAGGCTATAGAAAAATTCTTCAGCCAGAAAAAAGACGGGTATTACGATGCCGGGTACTGGAGACACAAGAAAAAGGATGGCGAAATATTTTATGTTCACGTTTATTCACACGTCATTACATACAATGGCATCGACGCCCGCCTCAGTATCATTGTCGATGTAAATGAAAAGGTCATCGCAGATAAGCAGAACAAGGAGCTGATGGCCATGCTCACCGAGCAAAAAGAACAGTTGGATAATATCTTGTTCTCCATCAGCGACGCCATATGGTCGCGGAGAGCCGATACGCTGGAGCTTACCTATGCGAACAATGCCTACTACAAATTGTTTGAGATAGCTCCCGGGACGCTCATAACAGACAAAAAACGTGTTTTTGATTCCATACATCCGGACGATAAATTCACGCTTTTGAGAGCGATCAGCGAGGTTCAGGAACAAGGGAAAACCGACCTGGTTTACCGCTACATTCATCACGATGGCAGCACCAAAATACTTAAAGTCAGCGCTACGCTGAAAAAAGGCTCGAATGGCAAACCGGATATGATCAATGGAGTGACCATAGACATAACCAGCGAAACGGAGATGTACAATACCATTCGCAATAACGAACAGAAATTAAGGGCAACCATTGAAAACACAAATGACCTGATCTGGTCAGTGAACAGAAAGCTTGAGATCATTTTCTGCAACAAAGCCTACCAGGAATTCTTTTACAAACTCGCCGGCATCGAGATAGATGAAGGTGACTATGTATTAGGCGACTGGCATGACGAATCATTCATCAACAAAAGAAAGGAAGACTACGAAAGAGCCTTCAACGGAGAGAGCTTCTCAACCATTGTTGAAGAGGATTTTAATGGCAGCACCATCTATTTCGAGATCAGCGCCAACCCGATCACAGACCATCACGGCAACATCATTGGCGTCAATTGTATATCGCGCGACATCACAGAAAAAAGGAAGCAGCTGATAAAGATCCGCAGGCAAAACGAAATGCTTAAGGAGATCGCCTGGATACAATCGCATAAAGTACGCGGCCCCCTGGCAAGCATACTCGGCCTGGTTTCGCTTTTCGATACGAACGAGATCACCGGCGAGCACAATACCGAAATTCTCGAAAAACTCCGAACGGCAGCAGCCGACCTTGATAATGTTATAAAGGAAGTAGTGCAGCGGGCGATGACGTAGCGCCCCACGACATTTCTAAATTTCTCAGTTGTAGTTAACAGTAACCGGAACGCCTGTAGCATTGGTGTAAGCGCCCGAAGCCTGCCCGGCTGCTACATTAAGTGTTGCGCCCACATTCAGTGTCTGCGAGCCTAACGCACTCAGCGTACCTGTAACAGACGGGGAACTCGTGAACGTATTAATGGTCATAGTGTGGCTGCCTGGGTCTGTGATCGTGCACGAGGAGGGCAATGTGATCGCATACGTATAGCTTGCCTGGCCGGAAACCGTAAAGCTTGCAGCAGCAACAGTACCTATGGTAGCGGGCAGGGTGACACCCCCCGCCCCGCCGGTAGTGCGCGTACCGCCCGGCGTAAGCACCGCGGTGCCGGCTACCGTAGCAGACACGGCTACATTACCGAAGTTCATGTCCACGTTCTTCACGATGGTGATCGGGGTGATCATGATCGCGGAGGCAGTAGCGGTAGCCGTAGACTGAGCGTAAGCGGCACCCGGACCTGCGACCGATACAAACAAGATTGCAAACATTTGTGCGAACCGTTTCATCCCTCTGCTTTTAAATTTTCACAAAATTAAGCAAATCTCAAATTTCTGCGTCGCATTTAAGCGCCCAATAATTAAAACCGCTCTGCCATACCCAACCCGAAAAGAGCAAAATCATAAATAGCGGGATCAGAAGGATTGAGCGCCTTCAAATGGCCGGTGAGCTCTATGGCATTTGTCCAGTTCGATTTGATATTTTCCAATAGTCCCAGCCGTTCAGCAACCCGCGCCACATGCACATCGAGCGGGCAAACCAACTGACCTGGCTTTATCTTTTGCCATAGACCAAAGTCGACTCCCTTCGCATCCTTTCTCACCATCCAGCGCAGGTACATATTTATGCGCTTGCACGCCGAATTTCGATCCGGGGTCGCAATATGCTTCCGTGTCCGCTCCGGATGCTCAATGGAAAAAAAATAGTTGTGAAAATAGATAAGTGCATGCTCCACTGTATCGTCCATATAGCGCCTTTGCGGCACAAATGCATCTTCAAGCGACCTGTGTCGTTCATAATGGTGTTTTAGAAACGATATAAAATACAAAAGATCAGTAGCGTTGAATGTTCGGTGCGCGAAGTGTACAAACGATTTCAGATCATGATCCTTATGGTTCACAACAAATTCGTGCGGACTATCATCCATCCACTCCATAAGCTTCCTGCAGTTGTTGATGATAGTGGTCCTGTTTCCCCAGGCAAGCACTGCTGCAAACAATCCTGATATTTCAATATCCTGCTTCTTTGCAAACATATGGGGTATACAAACAGGGTCTTTTTCTATAAACGAAGGCTGGTTGTATAGTTCAACCTTGCTATCCAGGAATTGTTTCAGTCTTTTGGCGTCGTCCATCCCGCCAAAAATAAGCAGTACTTGCCAGATGATCTGCTACGATTGTTTCCCGTCGCTCAGTCGAATGTGAGCGATTCTAAGTAACTTCACGATCCGAAAGTATGGCTGCCTATAGAAGAATTATGCTGTTTCTGTTCGCCTGTTTTAGTTTCACGGAGGCGATGGGGCAGGCGACTATCCTTATCCGGCATGCCGACAGGGACACAGCATACATAAAAGAGTTCTATCGGAAGCACCTTGTAGTCCGCGCTTACGAATCCACCAAGTTCAACAATTTTAAGTTTATCGATGGCAGTAAGAAACTCATCTACAAGCCAAACGACCACAATATTTTCGGTCTTGGGCTCAACTACCGTTTTATTAGTCTGAATATCGGGCTCTATGTTCCTGCCGCCGGTAAGAATATCAGCATCTATGGCCGCACTAAAGACCTCGACCTGCAAACACATATCTATGTACACAAGTTCATTGTCGATCTGTATGCACAGTTCTACCACGGCTACTACCTTTCCAATACTACCTCTTCCCTCAGCAGCTATCCG
>CAYNGS010000106.1:0-8317 GCA_964396625.1 uncultured Flavipsychrobacter sp. | reverse complement strand
GTGAACGGTATCGAAGTGCTCACCAAACTCAAATCTGACGAAAGAACAAGATCGATCCCAGTAATAGTGCTGACCTCATCGAATGAGGACCCCGATGTGACGGCATGTTATGAGCTTGGTGTGAACAGCTACATAGTAAAGCCTGTAGGCTTCGAAAACTATACACGTGCGATAGGAGAACTGGGATTGTATTGGCTGTTCCTGAACCAGTCGCCGAAGAGATAGAGTGCTGTTTCTCGGTTCAAAGAATAATTAAATTTATATCTCCGTTGTGGGTGAGATTTAACGGTACTTTTTGTGTTGTTTTTGAATAAATAATGCAGGTTAAGTACATTGCCCTTATTAATCCCACAGTCAACCACAAAAAATGAGAAAATATATTGTTATAGCTGCATTGCTATGCATTGCCGCGGAAGCAGGCGCCAGGCACAAGCATAAGAGGAACGATGTCCCGGCAACGGCAGGACCGGCAAAGGCTGCCGACAGCAGCGCTTCAAAAAAAGGTCCAAAGAACTATGAGAAAGTGATCACGGATAAGGCTGTGACGAAGAAAGGGTTGTTCATTGTTCATAAGGTGGACGATAAATGGTATTTCGAGATACCGGATTCTATTTTGAACAGGGAGATGATCGTGACGACGCGCTACAGTAAGACTGCGGGCGGCGGTGGCATCTACGCTGGCGAAATGGTAAATGACCAGACCATACTTTGGGAGAAGGGCCCCAACAATACTATCTTTCTGCGTGTGGTAACCGTTATCAGCATGGCCGACTCCACCAACGAAATATATAAAGCAGTTACCAACTCGAATCTCAACCCGATCGCATGGTCGTTCGACATTAAGGCTTATGGCAAGGATTCGGCATCGGTGGTTATCGATGTTTCTGATTTCTTCAAGGGCGATAACCAGCCCATCAGCCTCGGTGAGTTTGCAAAGCGAAGGTTCAATTTGTCAGGGCAGGTAGGCGACCGCACTTACATTCAGAACATAAACTCTTACCCTATCAATACAGAGGTGAGGGTGGTGCGCACATTCAATTCCACCCCTTCTTTTATTTCTCAGACCGCGCCGAGTCCTTTCCCGTCTACGACACTGCCGGCGGCGTTTGCTACCGGTGCGGTAACGCTGGAAATGAACAACTCCTTTGTGTTGCTGCCAAAGGTGCCCATGGCAAAAAGGGCTTATGACCCGCGCGTTGGTTTTTTTGCAGACGACTTTGAAGTGTACAATGATAACCAGCAGAAAGTGGAGAACAACATTTTTATTGTACGCTGGCGGCTGGAACCCAAGGATGAGGACATAGAAAAATGGAAACGCGGCGAGCTAGTAGAACCCAAGAAGCCCATCATTTACTACATAGACCCTGCAACGCCAAAGAAATGGAGGCCTTACCTGATACAGGGTATAAACGATTGGCAAAAAGCATTTGAAAGGGCAGGATTCAAAAATGCGATAATGGGCAAGGAGTGGGACATGAAAGACTCCGTGATGAACCTTGAAGATGCGCGTTATTCTGTGCTTCGATATCTGCCTTCCGACATTGAGAACGCATATGGCCCTAATGTGCACGACCCGCGCAGTGGGGAGATCATAGAGAGCCACATAGGCTGGTTTCACAATGTGATGAAGCTGGTGCACGACTGGTACATGATACAGACGGCTGCGGTAGATCCAAAAGCGAGGAAAATGGAATTTGACGACGAACTGATGGGGCAACTTATACGGTTTGTATCGTCGCACGAAGTTGGCCACACCCTGGGCCTTCGCCACAACATGGGCAGCAGCAGCCGCACACCGGTGGAAAAGCTGCGGGACAAAGCGTGGGTAGAGGCTCACGGCCATACGGCATCAATCATGGACTATGCCCGCTTCAACTACGTAGCGCAGCCGGAAGATAATATAAGCGAAGCAGGTCTGTTTCCGCGTATCGGGGATTATGACCTGTGGGCTATACAATGGGGCTACAAACCAAGTTTTGCAAAGGACGAAAAAGAAGATAAGAAGATCGTGAACCGCTGGGTTGTCGACAGCCTGAAGGCCAATCCGCGCTTGTGGTTTGGCACCGAGTCCAATCCGTTTGATCCGCGCTCACAGACCGAGGACCTGGGCGACAACAGCGTGAAAGCAAGCGAATACGGCATTATGAACCTGAAACGCATTATAGTGAAGCTACCGGAGTGGACAAAAGAAGATGCCGATAAATACGAGAACCTGAGGGACATGTATAGTGCACTGATCGGGCAGTTTGGCCGCTACATGGGGCATGTAGTAAAAAATGTGGGCGGCGTGTACGAAACACCTAAAAGCATAGAGCAGACCGGCGAAGATGTGTATGAGCCTACCCCGAAGGCCATACAGCAGGAGGCTGTGGCCTTCCTGAACAAGCAACTGTTTGAGACCCCCACCTGGCTGCTGGACAAAAATATCCTGAACAAGATCAATAACCCGGTTACCGGCGAGTCGGTAAGCTTTTTACAGGTAAATACGCTCAACAGCCTCCTGTCCGGCGGACGGCTGAACAGGATGGCCGTGATGACTAACCGCTTTGGCGAACAAAACACCTATACGCCCGACAAAATGGTTGATGACCTGAAGAAGGGCGTATGGAGTGAGCTGACTACTAAGAAACCTATAGATGGCTATCGTCGCTACCTGCAGACAGCATATGTGGAGGCATTGATCACAATTATCAATCCCCCCGCGCCGCCCCCTCAGTTGGTTATCAACAGCCAGCAGCAGGCCAATTTTTTCAGCAAGAATTCAGATGCAATATCTATAGCCCGCGGGCAACTGGTGGAGTTAAAAACACAGATCACTGCAGCTATTCCCGCTGCTAAAGATATAATGAGCAAGTATCACCTGCAGGACATGCAAATGCGGATCACAAAAGCGCTGGACCCGAAGGGGTAGGTTGTGCTTTGGCATTGGAGCAATCGGACTTTAATTTTAGTTGCAGACGTACGTATATGCTGCTTAGATGGTTATCTGTTGATCGCATGTTTGCGTGTACCCTGGATTGTCGCAAATTTCGGAAATTCAGTTATATTTGTTCATCCAAAATAACAAGCGGAAGTAGCTCAGTTGGTAGAGCATCAGCTTCCCAAGCTGAGGGTCGCGGGTTCGAGTCTCGTTTTCCGCTCTTTGAAAGTCGCTCCTGTGGCGGCTTTTGTTTTTAAACAAGTATCCCCGCTATTGTTGCAGACAGGTAGGAGGCAAGTGTGCCGCACAGCAGCGCCCGCATGCCAAGTTTTGCAAGGTCGGCCCTGCGCGTGGGCACCAATGCGCCTATTCCGCCTATCTGCATACCCACGCTGCTGAAGTTGGCAAAGCCGCAGATGGCGATCGTGATAATGGCCTGTCCCCTTGCGGTGATCATAGGCACGGCATTGCTCGTCAGGCTTTTAAAGGCTACAAACTCGTTTACGGTAAGCTTCTGGCCCAGCAGGGTTGCAGCGCTGTGAATGTCACTCTGTGGCACACCCATTGCCCAGGCAAACGGGTAGAACAATGTGCTGAAAATCGCGTCGAGCGAAAGGCCATAATGAATGTGGGCCAGTATCCAGTTCACCATAGCTATAAGGGCGATAAAGCCGATCAGCATCGCTATCACGTTCATGGCTATTTTAAAGCCATCTGCTGCCCCGTGCGTAACTGCATCGATGAGGTTGGTATAACTGCTTTTCACATCCAGCTTTACCACGCCCATAGTAGGGGAGACCTCCGTCTCGGGGAAGACGATCTTTGAGATCACCAGTGCCCCCGGTGCCGCCATAAGGCTGGCGGCAATAAGGTAGTCGGGACGCGCACCCATATTGGCATACACTATGAGTATGCCGCCTGCAATACACGCCAGGCTGCCGGTCATAGATGCCAGCAGCTCACTGTTGGTCATCGTGGGCAGGTATGCCCTGATCATCACCTGCGCCTCTACCTGGCCCACAAATGCACTTGCCACATTGCTCAGCGCTTCGGCCCCGCTCACCCGCATCACAAAGTTCATGGCCCTTGCCACCACCGACACTATGAACTGGATGACCCGAATATGATAAAGAATAGCCACCAGCACGCAAACGAGTATGATGGTAGCGGTGATATTGAATGCAAACACAAAGACAGGTGCCACGCGATAATTGACTACCTGCCCGGTGGAACTGAATGTGCCAATGCCGCCATATACAAAGCCTGCCCCTTCTTTTGCAAAGCCCTCCAGCTTTTGCATACCCTTGCCCAGCAACTGGAAAAATGCATTAACGGCCGGCACCTTCAGCACCAGCAAGGCAATGCCCAATTGCAAGCCAAGCCCGCTGAAAACGAGCCTGAGGTTGATTCGCTTTTTATTGTTTGAGCACAAGTATGCGATTCCCAGGATCAGTACAATGCCCGCAAGGCCGGTAAGTCGCTCCATCAATTTGCTTTAGGTAACAGACAAAAATAATAACTTATTCCGTCAATCCATTGTTTTTCTTGTAAATTCAAAAGGCAGTAATTCGCCTATAGTTTTCTGTATGATCTGCTGCTCATTTTTGAATACGATAATAATATCCCTTCCGAATTCGATAATGAACTGCCTGCAGGCGCCGCATGGCGACGTAGAATCTTTGCTGGAGCAGACTGCTATTGCGCGTATCTCCGTTTTGCCCATAGACACTGCATGAGCCAGCGCCACCCGCTCGGCGCAAATAGTTATGCCGTAAGAAGCATTCTCCACATTTGTGCCATGTATTAAGGTTCCGTCATTTGCAAGCACGGCTGCCCCTACAGGAAAGCCGGAATACGGAGAATATGTATTTTCCATGGCCTTCAGGGCTTCCTCAAATAATCGTTGCGCTTCAGTTTCGGTTAGATAGTTCATGGCTGTTAACTCCGCAGGTGGGTTGGGTACTCTAAAAAAATGATTGGCTATTTCTTTAAGCCTATCTCCATCAGCCGTTCATCCAGGTATTGCCCGGCAGTATAGTCTTCGTAAGCCTTTGGATTGCTGTCTGTGATACAGCTATCCAGGCATGCCAGGCTCATATCGCTGCGCGGATGCAGGAAGAATGGTATCGAATACCGCGGCTGGCCCCAAAGCTCCCTGGGTGGATTTACCACGCGGTGAGTTGTAGACCGCAAGCGGTTATTGGTGAGGCGCTGCAGCATATCACCTACGTTCACTACTACCTGCTCCGGCAGTGAGGTGACGGGTACCCAGTCGCCCTGCATGGTCATGATCTGCAGGCCATCGGCCGATGCGCCGACCAGCAAAGTGATCAGGTTAATATCTTCATGCTGCTCTGCGCGTATGGCCGACTCAGGCTCTTCTGTAATGGGCGGGTAATATATGGCCCTTAATATAGAGTTGCCGTTACGAACATAATCATCGAAATAATGTTCATCAATTCCGAGAAAAAGCGCGATGGCCTGTAGCAAAGAAATGCCGGATGCTTCAAAGGCTTTATAAGCGGCAAGCATGGTGGGTGTAAATTCCGGCAGTTCGTCTACCACCACATTGTCGGGGTATTCATAAATATTGTCTGCAGTGCTTTCAACTGTTTGCCCAAACTGGAAGAACTCCTTCAGGTCGGGAGCGTCATAGCCCTTGGCATGTTCGGTGCCGAATGACGTATAGCCACGTTGGCCTGCAAGGTCGGGCCGTCTATATTTTTCCTTGGTTCCCGGTGGAAGTGAGAAAAACTGCTTTATCTCTTCATAAAGGGTCGCAATAAGCTCATCGGAAATGCCATGATTCTTTACAGCCACAAAACCTACATCTTCGTATGCTTTGCCTATCTGATCGGTGAACTGCTGCTTTAATTCTGGGTCGCCGCCGGTAAAATGTGCGAGATCGACTACTGGAATATTGTTCATATAAATTCTAAATGTAGCGCCTTAATCATTGCTTCAGTGTGATGTTTTTATTGTCTTATTGTTAAGTTTTAGGGCGACTAGCAGAGTTAATGTAATCAGCCGAAAGCCGGCAATGGCAATATTGTCCGGCATCGTCGTAAAGACTGGTATCACTTCGCGGGTTGGCCAATTATTCACAGCTACACAATTTGCTTTTATAGAGGCTGGATTATTATTTATTTTTGCCGTCACATCCACAGCCCAGAGCAGATTAAATATAAAATGAGTACCGATAGTGTGAGCCCGATAGAAGACACCGAACTGATTGTAACTGAACGTGGTACTATTTACCACCTTGACCTCGCGCCGGGGCAACTTGCGCCGACCGTGATCACTGTCGGCAGTCCTGGCCGCGTGCCGGAGGTGTCAAAGCACTTTGACACGATCATTCACAAGGCACAACACCGGGAATTCATCACGCACACCGGCCGGATAGGCGACAAGCTACTCAGTGTCATAAGCACCGGCATTGGGTCGGGCAATATCGATATTGTATTTAATGAGATGGACGCGCTTGTGAATATAGATTTTGATACAAGGACCATTAAGGAAAAGAAAACGTCGCTGTCGGTGGTGCGGCTCGGTACCTGTGGCACCCTGCAGCAAGACATTGCGGTAGACAGCATGATCGTATCTTCCTTTGGCCTGGGGCTTGATAACCTGTTGTTGTATTACCAATCTGTTAGTGATCTCACAGAGCGCCATATTCTTAATGAATTTCTGCGACATAGCGGTGTGCGCAGCGTTAACGCAAGTCCGTATGTTTACGCTGCATCGCCGTCATTGCTTGCGCGTTTTAGTACCGGGTTTATAAAGGGCATCACGGCAACCTGCCCCGGCTTTTATGCACCGCAAGGCCGTGTGCTGAGGCTCACTCCTGCTTTTCCCGACATGCTCGATCACCTGGCCGCATTCAGATGCGACGGCGACAGAATCGTGAACTTTGAAATGGAGACTGCTGCTATTTACGGCATGGGGCGGCTGCTGGGACACAATTGCCTTTCTGTAAGCGCCGCGCTGGCCAACCGGGCAACAAAATCATTTTCTAAAAATCCCGAGCTTGCCATTGAAACAATGATAACACAGTGCCTCGAGATCGTTGCGGGAACGTAAGCGGCATATTGGCGAAAGACGCTGAATTCTTCTGATGCTGCGATGCTCATTTAACGCTCGTTTTGGACAGCTTGCCACAATGATTTAGTATTCGCCATGTTTATTTTTTTGTTATAATCAAATCCCATACCTTCACGCCTCTATTTTTAAAAATTACATACATAATATATGTGCAATAAGTTTTTTCTTTTAATCGTAACCATTCTGTGCGCCACAGGTTTCGCACATGCTCAGGCACCTTGCTCTACCGACGAGTATTACCACACATTACTGCAGAAGTACCCGCTGCTTGCCAGTTACGAGGCCCAGTTCGATGAACAGCTAAGTGCGAAGTTTGCACACAAAACCACGGCGGTTGCCGATACGAACACGTATGATGTGCCAATTGTTATTCATGTAATACACGACTACGGTGTGGAAAATATACCGGATGACAATCTGTATGCGGCGGCAGCCTACTGGGCAGTCGTGTATATGAAGCAGAATGCAGACACTTCTGATGTCATCGCACCATTCAAGCCCTATGTAGGAAATCCGAAAATGCGGCTTCATCTTGCCACTATCGACCCTGCGGGCAACCCGACAAAGGGCATTGTGCGTGTTCAGTCTTATCTTGCAAATATTGCTGATGACCAGGCAAAATACAATCAGTGGCCGCAGAATAAGTATGTAAATATATGGCTTGTAGGCACGTTTGGAGCCGACATAGGCGTTGGCACAATTGCTTACGCACTATTACCAGGCACCGTGTCGTTCGAGCCATTCTACGATGGTGTTATCTGTTTGTCCAATTCGATCAATTCGTCTACAAAGGTTGTTCCGCATGAGCTTGGACATGTGTTCAATCTGAAACATCCCTGGGGCAACACCAACAATCCGGCTGTGGCATGCGGCGATGACAATGTTGACGATACACCGCCAACAATGGGGCATTGGAATGTTGGTTGTGTTCCTTCGGCTTTATATGACACCACCTGCGCTACTGGTTATCACAAAGTTTATACCTCCTCTTCGGGCCTTATGGATTCTGTTGTTGATTACCCCGATACTGTGAATGCACAGAATATCATGGACTACACCGATTGTCAAAAGATGTTTACAAAATTGCAGGCAGTTCGTATGCGCACAGCGCTCACGTCATCCACCGCCGGCCGCAATAATCTGTACACACCAGCTAACCTTGCCGCAACCGGCGCCCTTGCTCCCATGCCCGACTTGCCACCTGTTGCGGAGTTCATCGTGAACAGGGCCACACCAGTCGCCGGTTTTTCTGACAAGAGAGCGTATTTCCTTACTTACTGCAATGCTTCGAGTTTT
>CAYNGS010000105.1:0-8343 GCA_964396625.1 uncultured Flavipsychrobacter sp. | reverse complement strand
GGGCTGGCCTGTTCTCAGGCTGGCTTTTTTATTTGTATTTTAATCCGGAGTTACATTATTATTAATTTTCTTAAAAAAATTGTTTTGTAATTATTAACATAGTTCATAGTTTTGTAAAAGTTTTCATAGTGATAGGGTTTATAGGGGCTGGCCTGTTCTCAGGCTGGCTTTTTTATTTTTAATTCTTACCTTCACGCCAAATCCTAAAATCATGCGGCAAGTAGTTTTCAGCCTGTTCCTTGTTATTGTTTGCGCGACCACAATTACCGCACAACCTTTGGCAGAATACGTGGATATTCAGAACCAATTGATGGTATGGGACAGGGGAATGATACATAAAGTTGATTTCATGGCGCCTACAACAGTTAAAGTAGGGCGTACATGCATTCCTTACCTCGACAATTCACGTTCGTTCAAGATATACTACAACGGCAGCGTAAAAGAGGTAAACATTGGCTTTACCAACGCATTCTATGTAACGGACAATCTGGTTGCTTTTCTCAATCAAAAATCGCTGAACGTATTTGACCGTGGCACCACAAAAAATTTAGCAGGAGTTTGTGACCAGTACTTCGTTGCCGACAGTGTGGTCTTGTTTCTCGACAGTTACAAGGGCGAATACAGAACCTACTATAACGGGCAGATCTACACTGTTGAATCGTACATACCTGACAGCACACTCAATCACCTTAAAGTTTCAGACAACATTATTGCATTCGACAACTTCGCGAGTCTTTTCAAAATATTTTACCGCGGCTCCCTGATATCGCAGGAAGAGTACCCGGTGAATAGCTTTGATGCCGGTCGTAATACTGTGGCTTATGTGGACATTGACCATAAGTTTAAGATCTTCCACAGCGGGCAAACATATGTCCTGGACGACTATGCTCCATTATCATACAAGGCCGGCGACAACATGGTGGCCTACGTATCCGGGGATGGCTACTTTAAGGTGTTCTACGGAGACAGCGTGCATACTATCGGGTTTATGAATCCTGCCTACCAGGTTGCAGATAATATTCTTGCCTTCCGGGATCCCGGTGGCACCTTCAAGGTGTTTTATAAGGGTGATATAACTGAACTGGAGAGTTACTACCCTACCAGCTATACCTTGCAATACAACTCTGTAGCTTACATAAACTCAGGCAATACGCTGCGGCTTTTTACCGAGGGTGAGGTGTATGATGTGACCAACGCAGACCTGTCGAACTGGTCGCTGAACTATGATGTGATCACCTACCAGATAGGGCAAGGGATATTTAAGGTCTTTTATAAGGGGATGGAATATTAGCTATTCGGCCTTTGCGTGTTTTCTGCGCTGTTCAGTTCGATGCTGATTTCTGATACAGCTTGCTCTTTATCCAGCCCCATTTATGCATGCGGTGGGTAAGTGAAACGCGAAGCACTCCCCTTCCATACTTCATGCTGCGGGTAAAATTGATACTGGACGCCTCTTCAAAATACTTTGTGGGGCAGGTTACTTCCGCGATCTCAAAACCATTCATGAATATCTGCGAGATCATTTCGTTGTCGAAAACAAAGTCGTCGCTGTTGTAAGTAAAATTGATGGAGCGAAGCACCTCGCCGCTGAATGCACGATAACCAGTATGATACTCGCTCAGCTTTTGCCATAGCATTATATTCTCGAACAGCGTGAGGAAACGGTTGAAGATGTATTTGTATACAGGCATACCGCCCCTCAGTGCCCCCTGCCCCAATATGCGCGACGCAAGCACCACCGGGTATACATCCCAGGCTATGATGGCGGAGATGGCATGTATAAGTTTAGGGGTGTATTGGTAATCCGGGTGCAGCATGATGACAATATCCGCACCAAGGTCCAGTGCCTTTTTATAGCAACTCTTCTGGTTGCCTCCGTAGCCTTTGTTCACCTCGTGCTTTATGATATGCTTTATACCCAGGCGCTGCCCTTCGCCCACTGTGTCGTCGCGGCTGTTATCATCAACAAGCACCACATCGTCCACAATATCAAAGGGTATTTCTTTATAAGTGCGCTCCAGGGTGAGGGCAGCATTATAAGCAGGAAGTACTACAATTATCTTCTTACCGTTGAGCATAATAGTGGGGCAAAAATAATATTAATCCCGAAAGCGACAAGGTGCAATGTATCGGCACCTGGATCATTGAGGAGCCAATACGGAAAATGAGCCGTTGGTGACCTTGAGACCCGTAGTTGTAATGAATGTAAAAGTGCCCGTTATATACGGGGATGTTGATGTTAAATTAATAGACCCCGAAACTGCCTGCGAGTAAGGGTTGGCAATACCTTCGGGGTAATAGTATGCCGAGGCATTGGTGCTACCGAATGTAAAATTACCAGGTCCTGTGTTATTGATCAGCGTGATCTGGATAAGGTCGCCGATCGCCTCTTCACCATATAAATACAACAGGTTAAACCCGGAGGCCGTAGCCCTTGATGAATATGCCAGTGACGGTCCGATCGCTGAAAAAGACGAGTCATTGATGGAGGCTGTCATAGATGGAGTATAACTGTCTGAAGAGTTACTCTTTTTGCAGCCCGCAAACGGGCCAATTGCCAATGCAACGGCCAAAAAAAACACCGATGATTTGTTCATCTATTTATATTTTACTGCTTCTTAATTAAATTCCATATGTGTGGCAATAAGGTTGCTGTTCGCCCGTGCCAGCACGTTGTTCTTCATGTCATATACATGACATTCCACATTGATTATCTTCTTGCCAACCCGCAACACCCAAGATTCCGCCCGCAGCCGCTCACCTTCTTTGATAGCATAAAGAAAATCGACATTGAGGGTGAGCGAGGTATAATGCTGCTCCACATCAAGGCTAACCACCGCCCAGCCAATTGCCTCGTCTATCACAAGACTCATCATACCCCCGTGAATGTTACCATATGGATTTGTCATTTCCCGGCGAACCTCGGCGTTAATGATCGCATGCCCTTTGTCGATATGCTCGAGTGTAAAGCCAAGCCAGTTGCCCGCGTGTGATCTTGAGTCTTTTACTTCCTTTCCCTCAAACGTTTCCTTGATCCATTTTAGTACGCTGCCAACCGGTATTTCCTTATATCCCATAAGGCAAAGGTATGTGTAAACCATAGTTCTGCGTAACTGTCGGCTCTATGAACAAAAAACAAACAATTAATATAAACCAAAACTTAATTACAATAAATTTCCTATTTTTATAATCAAATACCAAAGCATGATCAAAAAATTACTTGTTACAGCCACGGCAGTGGTCACCTACGCTACTGCACATGCCCAGGTTCCGGACTGGAGTACCCAGGTTGCGCCGATACTCTATAACCATTGCACGTCTTGTCATCATGCGGGCGGTATAGCTCCATTTCCACTAATGACCTATGACTCCGCTGTGAATCATGCAGGAGACATAAAGAGCGACATGCTGACCCGCAAAATGCCACCCTGGCCGCCGGACCCCACTTACTCGCACCTGGCACATGAGCGCATACTCTCTACAGCCGAGATCAATACACTTGTGAACTGGGTAAATGGTGGCACACCGGAAGGCACACCTTCGCTAGCGCCGCCACCGCCGGTTTACGCAAACCACGGCATGATACCCGGAACACCCGACCTTGTGGTAAAAATACCCACCTACACATCTACCGCGGCCTCGGGCGACGTATATCAATGTTTCGTGATACCCAGTGGCCTGCTTACCGATAAGTACATTAAAGCGTTTGAGGCGATACCGGGCAATCCTGCCTGTGTGCACCATGTGCTGGTATTTGCTGATACAACTGGTAAATGTGCGAGCCTCGATGCTGCTTACCCCGGCCCCGGATACCCTGATTTTGGAGGCGTCGGGTCTGACAGCGCCACTATGATAGGCGTATGGGTGCCGGGTAGTGACCCGATGAGCTACCCTCCTGGTTTCGGCCTCAAGCTCCCCCATAATGCCGATGTAGTAGTTCAGGTACATTATCCGGCGGGTACTGCCGGCCTGGTAGACAGCACAGAGATCCATTTCTTTTTTGCACCAAGCGCCGGTATACGCGAGGTATTCATGCAGCCCATACTTTATCACTTCCTCGACATGACTGATGGACCGCTGGTAATACCACCAAACACAGTGAAAACATTTCACGAGGAATTCCCGGGAGTACCGTTTGACATGACCGTTCTCGGCGCCTTCCCGCATATGCACCTGTTGGGACAAACCATTAAGAGCTTCGCTGTGCACCCTGCCGGAGACACTGACAATTTCATTAAAATAAACAAGTGGGACTTTCACTGGCAGGGGTTCTATATGATGTCGGCATTAAAGAAAGTTCCTGCAGGTTCAAATCTTTTTGCAGAAGCGACTTATGACAACACGACATCAAATCCTGACAATCCGCACAATCCGCCACAAACAGTGACGGCCGGCGAGAATACGACCGATGAGATGATGATCGTGTTTTTTGTATATACCTTCTATCAAACCGGCGATGAGCATATTATAATAGACAGCACCATACTACAGGTACCCGCACAGCAGCTCAACTACTATCACGGAGAGCAACTGCTAGCAGTCTGTCCTAACCCCGCAGTGAGTGATATTGTGGCAAAATGCTATTTCGAAGACGCTGATATAGGCAGTATGGAGTTAGTGGACATGCAGGGCAAAATAGTGCGGCAATTTGACAGAGACAGGCATATCAGCCAGGGCTACAGCACATTTACATACTCGGTCGATGGCCTTCCTGCAGGAAATTATTCGTTCATTGTAAAAACGACCCAACGCATATTGTCACAAAAACTGGTGATCGTGCATTAGGTGTTGAAACTGAGTTAATATTAATCGCTCCGCCTGCAACTGCCCGCGGGGCGATTTTGTTTTTGATGCCGGCGTATAATAAAATCTATTACTTTAGTCCGATGGACAGCATAGTAACAATAAAGTCTTCCAGATCGATGCACCGCGCCTGGTCAATGTATGACTGGGCTAACTCTGCCTACAACCTGGTTATCACGTCCACGATTTTCCCGGCATACTACAATGCAGTTACGACAATATCAAAAAACGGCGTTGCGATAGATGACAAAGTTTCGTTCTTTGGATTTACATTCAAGAACAGCGCTCTGTTCGACTACTCTATTGCCACCGCATACCTCGTTATTGCCCTGATGTCGCCAATACTATCGTCGATCGCAGACTATAAGGGCAATAAGAAAAGGTTCATGCAATTGTTTTGCTACATAGGCTCGGCATCGTGTTGCTGCCTCTACTTTTTTAAGAGCGATACGCTGGAACTGGGTATTATCTGCTCCACACTGGCGGCACTAGGATATTGCGGCAGCATTGTGTTTTATAATGCCTACCTGCCCGAGATCGCGGAAGAACAGGACCGTGACCATGTAAGCGCACAGGGATTTGCATATGGGTATGTGGGCAGTGTAATATTGCAGGTCATCTGCTTCGTATTTGTACTCAAGCCCGACTGGTTCGGCATCACCGACAGCACATTCCCGGCCCGTTTATCGTTTTTGCTGGTTGGTGTTTGGTGGGCCGCATTCGCGCAGATCACTTTTTTCAAATTGCCCAAGGGCAAGCCGCTGGCGGAAAAACCCGAACACAGCCTGCTGGCGAACGGATTTTATGAACTAAAGAAAGTGTGGAGACAAATAAAAAAGTTGCCGGTACTGAGAACTTACCTCGGAGCTTTCTTTTTTTACAGCATGGGCGTACAGACGGTGATGCTCGCGGCTACGCTCTTTGGCAGCAAAGAACTGAAACTGGAGACCACTCAGCTGATCGCGGTGATATTGGTGATACAGCTAGTGGCCATAGCCGGCGCATTCATTATGGCAAAACTGTCGAACATTTTCGGAAATCTCAGGGTGCTATTATTCGTTGTCTTCATATGGATAAGCGTATGTATTGCCGCCTATTTCACGAGAACAGCTATCCAGTTTTATTTCCTCGCCGCAGTGGTAGGTCTTATTATGGGTGGTATACAATCGCTCAGCCGGTCCACGTATTCCAAGCTCATGCCACCAACACACGACACGGCATCATTTTTCAGCTTTTATGACGTTTCAGAAAAACTGGCCATAGTTATTGGTATGCTTTCATTCGGCTTCATCGACAGCATTATGAATATGCGCAGTGCAATAATAGCGCTGATCTCATTTTTTGCTATCGGGGCACTGATTTTGTATCTTGCAATAAGAATACCTGTGTCAGAAGGAGACTTATAAACCCCACTGTAAACAGCAAACAATTTGCGGGAGCCGGTGTTAAGCATCAATACCAGGAAAAAAATTACCATCAAAATAAAACGATAATTTCGATTATGAGACTCTTCACAATAAACAGCGGATATTTTAAGCTTGACGGCGGTGCGATGTTCGGCGTCGTGCCCAAGACCATGTGGAACAAGGCTAACCCGGCCGACGAGAACAATATGTGCAGCTGGGCCATGCGCTGCCTGCTGATAGAACACGGCAACTACAGGATACTTGTGGACAACGGCATGGGCCACAAGCAAGACGAAAAATTTTTCAGCCACTACTATCCGCACGGCGAAGACACCATCGAAAAAAGCCTTGCAAAACACGGTTTTACAACCGATGATATTACGGACGTGTTCCTTACACACCTGCACTTTGATCACTGCGGCGGATCAATAAAACGGGAAGGCGATAAACTGGTGCCTGCGTTCAAAAATGCGCTATACTGGACCAACCATCACCACTGGGTGAATGCTACTAATCCAAACGAGCGGGAAAGGGCGTCATTTCTTAAGGAAAACATTCTGCCCATCGAGGCGAGTGGTCAGCTACGGTACATAGAAACAATGGATGAAGAGGAGTGGATGGAAGATATAAGGATACGATATGTAAACGGCCATACCGATGCTATGATGCTGCCGCAGATCAAATACAACGACACTACCCTGCTCTATTGCGCCGACCTGATACCCAGCGCGGCGCATGTATCGCTGCCCTGGGTGATGGCCTACGATATGCGCCCGCTGGACACACTACATGAAAAGCAAAAACTGCTTACTGAGGCAGTAGATAATAACTGGGTGTTGTTTTTTGAGCATGACCCTAAGAACGAATGTTGCTCACTGCAGAAAACAGACCGGGGCGTGCGCATAAAAGAATTGTTTCCACTGAGCGAGATAGATGCACGGTTTGCAAAAAAAATGCAATGAACTCACGGAAGAGACCTGCAATAGCGATGCAAACAAATTTTTCGACAGAAATATTTGCTGCGGGAAACACCCTTAGATATGCAAAACGAAACCTTTTTTGCTCCGGCTTTTATAAACCAGGGTCACATAATACAGTTCCCCTTTCTGAAGCCAGTGAATGTCCATTGAGTTATTAGTCGGGTCCACCCTTCTTTGCGACAATATCTCGCCTTCCGAATTTGAGATCACAGCCATGGTACCGTGTTTCACTTCCGGCAGATCAGAGAAAGTGATCCTTTTATTTTCCATGGTCATCTCGGTGTTCGCATATTGGTTATCCTGCTGAACGGCAACTCTTTTGTTATCGTTGTTTTCTTCCCACTGATTGTGGGTCATCGGTGACTGAGCGTACAAGGGGCTCGCTGCTGAAAGTATTGCACAAAAAATTAATAATCGTTTCATAGCTGTCTTTGGTTTGAAAATGTCATTGTGATGAAACAAATTTATCGGCTTGCCGGGTGGCAACAGTCCCGCCAAAGACGTGATTTAAGATTCGGGAAGGCTAATTCGAGGGTGAAAAAAGGGGGAGAAAATCAATTAAGAAAACTTAACTATGCCGACCGGGGGACAATGCCATTGTTATATTACACTTATTTTGCTGCCATAATTTCGTCGGGAATTAACTATTCTTGCTGCCGGTTTACGACATTTTGTCCCAATAATCATGTTTGGCAAAATTATTGCCGAATTTATTAGCACAATGTTTTTCAAAAAAAAGGGATTTATGAGTGATAAAACAACACATAATAAAAAAAATAGCAATGAGAGTGCCGACAAGATGACACAAAACGAACATTCTGAGGAAGTTTTGGCAAACGAGTCTGCGGCCGGCCAGACGGGTGAAGATGAGCAGGCGCTCGTGGAGATAGACGAGGAAAAGGTGAAAAAACTGGAGGCAGACCTGGACGAGCTTAAGGACAAACACCTCCGCCTGGTGGCTGAGTTCGACAATTTCAGGCGGCGCACAGCAAAGGAGCGGATCGAACTGACGCAAACTGCCGGTAAAGACGTATTACAATCAATGCTTACCGTACTGGACGACGTGGACCGCGCAAGCAAGCAATTAGAGACCACAACGGATATTACGGTGCTGAAGGAAGGAATATCGCTCGTCTTCAATAAATTGCGGAACA
>CAYNGS010000104.1:0-8350 GCA_964396625.1 uncultured Flavipsychrobacter sp. | reverse complement strand
TGTCTTTAAGTATAATGTTTATGATGCCACCTGTGCCCTGGGCGTCATATTGGGCGCCCGGGCTGGTAATGATCTCTATACTTTTTATCTGGTTGGCGGGTATTGACTGCAATGCATCGGCAAGGTTATTATCCAGCATGGACGAAGGTTTGCCGTTGATGAATACCCGGATGTTGCCATTGCCCAGCATTTCTACATTGCCGTCTACATCTATGGACACCTGTGGTATTTTTTTTAGAACATCGGTGGCTACACCGCCCTGGCTGGTAACATCTTTCTCCACATTGTACACAAATTTGTCGAGGTGGTTTTCCATAAAATTCCGCGAACCTGTTACCGTTACCTCTTCCAGTTTTTTTGAGTTGCCGGAAATTTTTATATCTCCGAGATTCACAACGGGGTGGGCCTCGCTGAGCACGATGTTCGTTTGTGTTTTGGTACTATAACCAATAAAGTCAATTTTGGCTGTGTATTCGCCCGCGGGTAAGTTGTCGATGGTGAACTGTCCCTTTTCGTCCGTTATCATCCCCCCGGCTACATTTGAACTGCCTTTGGGAAAAACGGCTACAGTGGCATAGTCGACAACCTGCAATGATACGGAGTCCACTACCCGGCCCTTGATCTTGCAACGACCTGCGGGCGGTGCATTTTGAGAGAACCCCGTGGTACTGAATGCGGTAAATATAAAAAAACAAAGAAGGGCTCTCATTTTCTACGGCAATGATAATATACAGCCGGCAAGTTGCTAAATATTTGTGGTAAAACTAAAAGTGAACTTTGAAGCAAATCTGAACTTATTGAATTGGGTCAGGATGTTTTTGCTTTATCTTCGAAAGAGGAAACTGAAATGATATGAACATTCGCATATACCGGGTAGATGCTTTTACTGAAAAATTGTTCGGTGGAAACCCCGCCGCGGTGTGCCCGTTGGACTGGTGGCTGGATGCTGGGCTGATGCAATCAATCGCGATGGAAAATAATCTTGCTGAGACTGCCTTTATTGTTAGGAATGGCAGTCGTTTTGATATCAGGTGGGTTACCCCCGCTGTTGAGGTTGATATTTGCGGTCATGCCACACTTGCGGCTGCTCATGTTGTATTTAACTATTTGGACAGTGGTGCTGATAGGATAGAATTTTTTTCCGGAAGGAGCGGATTACTGAGCGTAACAAAAAAAGGCGACTTACTGACACTGGATTTTCCAACAGATCAATTTGCGCCTGTCGATCCGCCCGAGGCGCTGATCAATGGTATAGGGATGCGGCCTTTGGAAACCTACTTAGGTAAAACTGATTACCTGGCGATTTTGCCATCTCAAAAGGTGGTGGAAAAAGTTGATCCCGATTTTGGAAAGCTGGCAACCTTGCGTGCGAGGGGCGTTATTATAAGCGCAGAGGGCGAAACTGTAGATTTTGTTTCCCGTTTTTTTGCACCACAGTCCGGTACCAACGAAGACCCGGTGACCGGTTCTGCCCATACCACATTAATTCCATATTGGTCGAAAAGGCTTGATAGGACTGAGTTGACGGCGATGCAACTTTCTGCCCGCGAGGGCCATCTGCAATGCCGGTACCTGGGTAGCAGGGTTGAAATAAGCGGGCACGCTATTACTTACATGATCGGGGAGATCATTGTCTGAGTGTTTTGTTTAACTATTAATAAATTGTGAGCTAAGACCCGTCATCCTTTATTCAGCGGGAACATAATACCTTTACCCTGATGCCCAAGGTTAATAAGAGAAGCTTATTCATTATTAGATTTTTCAAAATTCTGGGTCCAGGCCTCATCACCGGCGCCAGCGATGATGATCCTTCGGGCATTGCTACCTATTCGCAGGCCGGCGCGCAGTACGGGCTTTCCACACTCTGGACCGCATGGATCACCTTCCCGCTCATGGCGTCGATCCAGGAAATGTGCGCAAGGATTGGGCTTGCTACATCCCAGGGGCTCACCAGTATATTGAAACAGCATTATCCGAGGTGGGTATTGTATGTTATGCTGCTCTTCAGTTTTCCGGCCATAGTTATGAATATTGGCGCCGATATTGCAGGCATGGGCGCCGTAGCAAATCTCATTGTCCCGAAAATTGATGCAGCCTATTTCAGTATCGGTTTTACGGCCCTGCTGCTCATATGCATAGTGTTCTTCCCATATCGCAGGATCGCGGCGATCTTAAAGTATCTCGCCATGGTGCTGCTTGTGTACCTGATGGTGCCTTTTTTTGCAAAGACCGACTGGGCTGCCGTATTGCACGCTACTTTTATTCCTCATGTAGAGTGGAACAAAGACTACCTCGGTATCCTGGTGGCCATACTAGGTACAACGATCTCGCCCTACCTCTTCTTCTGGCAGACCAATATGGAGGTGGAGGAACTCAAGGAAAAACAAAAAGGTCAGGACAAAGTATTGATTGCCAGTAGCAGAATGTTTAACACGATGAGGGAAGACGTGAATATAGGTATGCTGTTTTCCAACCTCGTTATGTTTTTTATTATACTCACTACGGGGTCGGTATTGGCTGCCGGGGGAGTGCATAAGATAGATACTGTAGAGCAGGCCGCACTGGCCCTGAAACCCCTGGCCGGAAACCTGGCTTACTATCTTTTTGCTTTTGGGGTAATGGGTACGGGCCTGCTGGCCATTCCGGTATTGAGCGGCGCACTGTCCTATATATTTTCCGAAACCTTCAACCTGCAGATGGGGCTGGACAAGAAGTTTCATGAGGCCAAGGGGTTTTATATAATCATAGCCATTTCACTGATCGCCGGGCTGCTCATGAATACGATCGGCATCAGCCCAATTAAGGCGTTGTTGTATTCAGCTATCCTCTATGGTCTTACTGCGCCGGTTATCATTGTCATCATCCTCCATATCTGTAATAACAGGGAAATAATGGGTGAGCATATCAATGGCAAACGGGCAAATATTCTCGGTTTTCTCACCTTAATGCTAATGACTGTGGCCGCGGTTGCCCTGCTTTACTTCCAGTTTTCCGGTGGCTGACCTTATCCGGATACATTTCCTTAAATTTACCTGAGTATAACACCACGGAACAACAATTCCGTCTACCGGATCGTTATATATAACCTATGTTAAGACATCTATTCAGAATAAGGTTTTTTTTTACGTTTATGTTCATCGGGAGTGCCCTCTCCGGCACCTATGTTTCGGCACAGACAGCACATCATACAGTTCGCATAAACAATGAAGTGCTTTCGTTCAAAGCTGATGCCAAGGTGTGGTTCAACAGTGTCAGGCAGTCTTCTGCAGGAGCGGAGCCCCAACAGGTTTTGATCAATTTTACAACATTGCCCACCCCCGGGCAAAGGAAATTACTTGAAGAAAGTGGAGTCACTCTGCTGGATTACCTGCCGGACAATACATTTACTGCCGTTGTCAGGATGTCGGAAAAGACCGATCAACTACTGTCGTTGCCGGTATTCAGTATCATCAATACGAAGCCCGAGTGGAAGGCCGGTGACTATGTGTGGAAGAAAGTGAATGAAGCGAAAGGATCTGTGGAGGTACTTGTTTCCTTTTACCCCAATATTGATGCGGCAACGATAAAACAATTTGTTGCGCAAAGCGGCGGCCGGATAGACCAGGGGCCAATGGAGCGATATGGCAATTATAAGGTCATCGTTCCGGCAAATAAAGTAAGATCGCTAGCCCAGTGGTATGGAGTGCGATACATCAGCCCGGTGACCGGGATCGTTCCGCTGGATCTGCAGTCGCGCCCTGCTGTAAAGGGCAATGTTGCCGTGTCTGCACCTGAATATGGTGGATACGGCTTGCTTGGCAATGGTGTAACTGTGGGGGTAGGCGATAACGCATCGGGTATATATCACATTGATCTTAAAGATCGGATAACGAATTTTAACGCCGGCCCCATTTCGCATCACGGTGAACACGTGAACGGTATAGTTGGCGGAGCAGCAATAATAGACCCCGCCGCAGCCAGTATGGCGCCACACGTTTCCCTGCTCGATTTCCTTTACGATCAGATACTCACTTCCGTAGGCGCTATGCTGCACGACTACAATATGACCATCACCAACAACTCTTATGAGATCATAGCCGGAGATTGCGCCTATGCCGGCACCTACGATGTGTATTCGCAGTTTCTTGACACGTTATCGCTGCAATACCCGGATGTGCTGCACGTTTTCGCTTCGGGCAATGATGGTTTCTTTACCTGTTCGCCATACCCGCCGGGTTTTGCAACAGTAGGCGGTGGATACCAGCCTGCGAAAAATATTATCGTGGTAGGAAGCATGACCGATTTCCTTGAGGAGGCAGGCGACGAGTCGAGAGGCCCGGTGCGAGACGGGCGATTGAAGCCGGAAATGGTGGCCACTGGTTTGGGCGCTTACTCCACGATAGGCATCGATGAGTATGAATGGGCGGCGGGAACCAGTATGGCAGCCCCCCAGGTTGCCGGTGGCCTTGCAGTGCTGACCGAACGCTTTAAACAGGTAAATGGAGGTGCTTCACCGAAGGCCGATGTGCTGAAGGCGATCACATTAAATGGTTGCCTCGACGTAGGCAATCCCGGCCCGGATTTCAGCTATGGCTTTGGTGTTATGGATATTTATCGCTCGCTGCAAATGATCGATAACGGAACCTACACCACCAACGTGATGAATAACGGCGATGTTCAGATCGTCAACATCGCAGTTCCACCAAACACTGGTCAATTGAAGGTAATGCTCTACTGGAACGATGTTCCTGCCAGCCCATCATCGACCAAACAACTGGTAAACGATCTCGACCTGACTGTTAAGGATCCATCTGGGGTCGTTCACCTGCCTATGGTGCCGGACCATACTCCCGCCAATGTAAATAACAACGCGGCAGAACAGGCAGATCATGTAAATAATATTGAGCAGGTAACCATCAATAACCCGACGCCGGGAAACTATACTGTTAACACGAGAGGGTATAGCATTCCCAGCGGCCCTCAGCGCTATGTTGTCGCTTACGATATGGTGCCCAGGGCTGTGCATCTGACCTATCCGTTAGGAGGCGAGCAGCTCTCCGACGTGGACAGCATCCGTATCTTTTGGGAGGCAGGCACAGATGGTAATACATTTACGGTGCAGTTTTCGCAAGACAACGGGCTTAACTGGCTGACACTGGCTAATAACGTTTCGCCGGATGGGCGTCACTGCGATTTTTTCCCGGAAGGGCTTAACACGAGTAAATGCCTTGTGAGGGTTTTAAGAAATAATACGCCCGAAGTATCGACCTCTCAGCGCTTCAGCATAAATACACAGCCGGTGGCGCAGTTGGATACGGCCCAGTGCCCCGGCTACATCAATATTCACTGGACGCCGACACTCAATGCATCTTCCTATTACGTCTTGAGCAAGATAGGGTTCTATATGCAGGTGGTCGACTCTACGGCTGACACTACCTATTCGTTCAGGAACATGCCACTGAACGATTATTCATATGTGGCCGTACAGCCCATAGTTCAGGGCATGCCGGGCTATCGCAGCGTCGCAATTAAGACCATGGCCAATACGGGCAACTGTACAAAGCCGATATCTAACGGTGACATCATGATCGAAAAGATATTGTCGCCGTCTAATGGTCGTATGTATACGAGTTCTGAGATCGGCCCGGCAACAATAATGAAACTCATGCTGAGGGACCTCTACAGGACTTCTTGTAACAATTATACAGTATCATGGACGGTGAATGGCGGACTATGGCAATCCATTACCAATCCGGGTTCAATACCTGCAGACGGGACTGCCGTGATCAGCGTGACAGGCCTGGGCATTTCAGGTCTGGGCACTTATCATCTCACTGTAGCCGTGCACAACAATGACTTGGCCGACCCGCAGCCTGCGAACGATACTGTTGTTGTAACCCTGCGCAATCTGCCCAATGATACGATGAACCTTGCAACGCCTTTTCTCGATGATTTCGAATCGATGGACAAGATCAGCGTAACGCATGATTCAATCGGGGTATCGCCAAACAGTCATTGGGATTACTTCAATCTCGCCACCGATACCGGCAGAATGCGTTCATTTGTCAGCGACGATATTACCATAAGCGGCAGCCGTTCCATCAGTTTAGATGAAGATCAAAGTGTGACTACGGGCAGCAAAAACACATTTGTGGGAACGTTCAATTTTGGCAATTATGATACGGCTGCCACAGAGGTGAGAGTCGACTTTGATTATCTGCTGCATGGTACACCCAAATCTTCTGATGGAAACATAGTCACTGCGCGCGGCAACGATACGGCCGCTTGGGCGCCCCTGTATACCTATGATCTCACTGCCTATCCCGGCATCCTCACGCATGTAAGATCGCAGTCGGTAACGGATGCGCTACGGCAGGCCAAAGTGAATTTTTCTACCAGCAGCCAGGTCTCATTCGGGCAAAGTGATACATCCCTTATAGCCACCGTAAACTATGGCAACGGTATGACCATTGATAACTTCAGGATATATACCGTTCAAAACGATGCAGAGATGGCCGGGGTCGTTTCTCCTTCGCCGGTTAATTGCGGGCTGGCCTCACCCCAGCCACTGATCGTGAAGGTGCACAACGGTGTGAATTATACTTTGCACAACGTTCAGTTATTTTACACGCTTGATGGCGGCGGCACATTTACCGGTGCACTTGATTCGATTGCTGCAAAGGCCAGCATCAACTATACTTTCCCGCAGCCGATCAGCGTAGCCGAAGGAACAACCCATACGCTGAACGTATGGCTGAAGGCGCCGGGCGACACCTATGCAGGAAACGACAGCATTTTGAACTACCACTTCCGCAACAGCCAGATCGTAACGTCTTACCCTTACCTTGAAAATTTTGAATCGGGAGATGGAGGCTATTATAGTGATGGTTTTAATAATTCGTGGCAATACGGCACACCAGCCTCGCCAAAAATTAATAAGGCGGCCAGCGGCACAAAAGCCTGGAAAACCAACCTTTCCGGACATTATAACAACCTTGAGAAGTCATATCTCTATACCCCTTGTTTTGATATCTCGCAGTTGACCAATCCTATGCTCAGTGTCAGCATCGCATCAGACATTGAAAATTGTGGTACGACGCTTTGCGACGCTGCCTATATCGAATATTCTTTCGACGGTGTATCATGGATAAAACTCGGCGCAACAGGTCAGGGTACGAACTGGTATGACTCTACCTTCGATATATGGAATACAGAAGGGTTTACCCGCTGGCACGTAGCGTCGATACCGTTGCCTCAGTCAGGGCCGGGTGTTACGGCACATTTCCGGTTTGTATTGTCTGCCGACCCCGGTGTTACTTTCGAGGGATTGGCTGTTGATGATGTTCACATCTTTGATCTGGCAAATCCTATATTCCCGGCGCAGGGCGTAACGTCGGTGTCGCAAGATCTTACCAGCAACCAATGGACAGACTACCTGCAGCATAACCAACTGCTGGCATCTGTGCAGCCGGTTGGCAACAATATGAGTGGTACGTTAGTTACTTTGTACGCACACGATACACTTACAAATCCGGGGGCAACGCAATATACAGGATCGCGCAGCTATACCATCATAGCCCAGGCCGGGTCTACCGTCGCCAATAACCGGCTATACTTGCTGGATAGCGAGGTAGTTAAAGCCATAAATGATACGACATGCAGATCGTGCAGTCATTTTCCGGATGCTTACTCGCTGGGTGTGACCCAATTTTACGGCAGTCTCGCAAGCAACAGCATGAACGGAACCTTAGCAGATGACACCGGCGGACTGTTTGTATATCATCCTTACCGCTCTGTGCAGTGGGTGCCTTATGACCGGGGATATTATGCACAGGTAGGGGCCATTCCCGCTTCAGAATTCTGGTTTAATGACGGAGGCCCGACGGGTAATTTCTCCGCCGGCACTGATTACCTGAATTTTACCGCTTACAGAAATGGTTCGAATGTAACTTCATCATGGCTTTCGCTTATCGATACTTCGGTAAATGTCTATACTTTGGAGCGGTCTGCTGACGGGGCGAATTTTGCAACCGTAATTGATACGCACGCCGTTCATACAAACCCCGGTTTGTATTCAGTGAATGACGCTGTGAACTTCATCCAGGTTCCTGTTTCCTACTATCGCCTCAAGTGGACCATGGCCGGCAGCAGCACTGTTTTCTATTCTCCCATCCGGCGGGTTGATTCAACCGATTACGGCGCCGCACTTATTTCTTTCGATGCGCAAATGATCGACCATAAAAGCGTACAGGCCGGCTGGAAGTCTTATATCGACGGAACTGTGAACTATTATATCCTTGAGCGTGCCATAGGCAATGCCGGGTTCAGCACGGTGGCCAATATTCAATCAGTGCAACATTATGGTCAGCAG
>CAYNGS010000103.1:0-8357 GCA_964396625.1 uncultured Flavipsychrobacter sp. | reverse complement strand
CCGGCGTTTCACCGGGCATCACCGTTATCATTTATACGTTGCCCACGGGCTGCAGCGTCACCGCTACATTCACCGTCAATCCCAATCCCGGGCCTATTACCGGCCCCGGCAGCGTGTGCGTAGGCTCATCCATACCGCTTACCGGCAGCGGCGGTGGCACATGGAGTAGTGGTAATACAGCCATAGCAACAGTTATCAGCTCGTCGGGTGTGGTATATGGCGCCAGTGCGGGAACGGCAGTTATCAGCTATGTGCTACCCACGGGATGCTACACAACCACGACGATTACGGTAAACCCA
Organism: uncultured Flavipsychrobacter sp.; assembly: GCA_964396625.1. Lineage (GTDB taxonomy): Bacteria > Bacteroidota > Bacteroidia > Chitinophagales > Chitinophagaceae > Nemorincola. The sequence continues at coordinate 8,058 of CAYNGS010000103.1, read as the reverse complement.
CTTCCGGCAGCTATCACCGGCCCGGGATCCGTTTGTATCGGCCTCAGCATCACATTAAGCTCCACTACGCCCGGTGGCACCTGGAGTAGCGGCAACACATCTATCGCCACTGTCGGTTCTTCGAGCGGCATAGTCACCGGCGTCAATCCGGGTTCTGTAACTATCATGTACATATTGCCTACAGGTTGCAGTGTTACATACACAGTCATTGTTAATCCAAGTCCCTGCACCAATGGCGTGAGTGAAACTACGGTCAATGATAATGTCAAGGTTTATCCCAACCCTGCGTATGACGAACTGATCATTAAAACTGAGTCGGCAAATTATAGTTCGTTTACTATAACGAACCAGTTGGGGCAAGTCGTACTACAGTCGGCGCTGAAACCAATGCAGACCGATATCGGCATCAGCCAGCTCGCGAGCGGACTATACTATATTGTTATTAAAGGAAATAATAATGAAATTAAAACGATGAGATTTGTAAAGATGTGATCTTCAAAGTTAAAAGAGTCCATAAACTGTTGTTTATGGACTCTTTTTGTAGCACGTACGGGAGTCGAACCCGTCATTCCTCCGTGAAAGGGAGGCGTCTTAGCCGATTGACCAACGCGCCATCCTCGAAAGGGAGTGCAAATGTAAGGTGGATTTTGTTCACCTCAAAATTTGCGGTGTTTTTTTATGCATTTGCCATAGCATCGATGATGCCGAGGAACTCTTCCGCCTTCAGCGATGCGCCTCCTATCAGTCCGCCGTCCACATCGGGACAGGCAAACAGTTCGGCTGCGTTCGATGGCTTGCAACTGCCGCCATACAGTATAGAAGTATCGTTGCTGCTGTCTGCGCCATACTGGCCGGCGATCACGCCGCGTATGTGGGCGTGCATGTCCTGCGCCTGCGCCGACGATGCCACGCGCCCGGTGCCTATGGCCCAAATAGGTTCGTAGGCTATCACTATATTCTTAAATTGTTCATTGCTCAGGTGGAAGAGCCCTGCTTTCACCTGTTTTTCCACATATGCGTTTTGGGTGCCGGCATCGCGTATCTCCAGTGGCTCGCCACAGCAAAATATCACCTGCAGGCCGTTTATCAGGGCCTGGTTCACCTTCTTAGCCAGCATCGCATCATCTTCATTAAAGTACTGCCTTCTTTCAGAGTGGCCTATGATCACATAATGCACTTCTGCGCTCTTCAGCATGCCCGCAGATACTTCGCCGGTATATGCTCCGGAAGCCTCGCTGTGGCAATTTTGCGCACCGAGATGAACATTGGTCATGCCGGCTAGCTGCGCTGCCGTTTGGGTAAGATGCAGGTATGGCGGCGCTATCACCACCGCTCTGTCTTCTTTCAGTACAGGCAGGCCATTGAAGATGTCGTTTACCAGTTCAGCCCCCTCGGTCAGGGTCAGGTTCATTTTCCAGTTGGCTGCTACTATTTTTTTACGCATGTCTTTGTATTTGATTATTAATTAAGCGCGCAAAGATACAAATGAGCGCGGGTATATGCCAGTCATATGACCAAAATCAGGCGCTGCCCGGCGTAAGGCCGGCTGGCACGCCTTAGGCTGTAGTGTTGTCGTAGATGTGGCGATACAGGGCTATCTCGTCGTCAGTCAGCTTCCTGCCCCTTCTTTCCATCATTCTTGAGGCCGTTTCCATAGCACGGTTAAAGTCGTACCTGGCTACTCCGTCGCTGCCGCCCCACGAGAAAGATCGTACAAATTTCTCAGGAAAACCACCGCCGAATATGTTGCATGATACTCCGACTATAGTACCTGTATTGAACATGGTGTTGATGCCGCATTTTGAGTGATCACCCATCATAAGTCCGCAGAAGGTGAGGCCGGTCTGCACAGACCTATTGGCGGCCTCGTCCCAGATCTTCACCTGGTCGTAGTTGTTCTTCAGGTTAGAGCAGTTGGTGTCGGCGCCCAGGTTGCACCATTCGACTATAACTGCATTTCCGAGGTAGCCGTCGTGGGCTTTATTGCTGTTGGCAAAGAAGACGGCGTTGTTGATCTCGCCACCTACTTTGCAGCCGGGGCCTATGGTGGTAGCGCCATATATTTTGGCGCCCATTTTTACCACGGACTGCGCGCAGGCCGCCACAGGCCCGCGCATCATAGTGCCTTCCAGTATCTCTGCATCCCTGCCTATGTATACCGGACCCGTAGATGCGTTTATGATGCAGCCGGTATATATATTGGCGCCTTCTTCAATAAACAGGTTTTCTTTGCCGCTCACGGCTATGCCTGTAGGTATTGGTGCGCTTTTGCGCCCTTTGGTCACGAGTTCGAAGTCGTCACGGAGCGCGCGGTCATTGTGCGAAAAGATGTCCCATACATTTCTCAGTGCGTGAACAGGCCCGTCGAAGTGGTTTGCGGGCAATGCATCAGCCAGCTCAAGGAAGGCATCTATGTTGGCGCTTATGTCTGGTATGTTAGCCGCAATGGTAACGTCTCCTTTTACCAGTCTCTGCCCGGCTCCGAGGTTGTCAACTGCATCGGCAAGCGCTGCGCTGCCGAATACGCTGCCATTTATATAAATGTTGTTGGTATCGCCATTTACCGGGTATACGGGCTGCAGGTAGTTTTGGGTCAGGGTGCCGGAGATGCTCTCCAGGCAAAGCTCCCAGCGCTCGCGCATGGTCAGTATGCCGCACCTTATATCCGCCACCGGGTGGGTGTGGGTGAAGGGGAGCAGCCTGTCGCGGCAGCTATCGTCAAATAGTACGTACATCATTGCAGTAGAAAGTCAAAAGTATAAAGTATTTAGTCGTTAGTCGTAAGTAATTAGTCGTGAGTAGAAAGCTGTCGGTCTTTGCTGTTAAAAATATAGAAGCCCGGATGGCCGACCGCAAGTGATCATTTCACTAAACTATAAAATCCCGGCGATCCGGGATTTTATAGTTTATCAACAGCTTTCTACTTTCTACTGCAGACCTGCTATTATTATGCTTTCTTTTCGTAACGCTTTTTGAACTTCTCGATACGGCCTGCTGTATCCACAAACATAGATCTGCCGGTATAGAACGGGTGCGAGGTGTTCGATATTTCGACCTTTACAACCGGGTATTCCTTACCATCTTCCCACATCACGGTTTCCTTGGTAGGAGCGGCTGAGCGGGTGAGGAACATATGATCGTTCGATGTGTCTTTGAATACAACCAAACGGTACGCTTCGGGATGAATGCCTTTTTTCATTAGTTTATTTTTTAATGCATGGGTTTTGCCATGCGTGAATAAGGGTGCAAAGGTAGGGTATTTTTTTGATTATTCAGCCACGAACTTCTTAATATCGTTGGTGGCATCTTCTGCCGTATTATATTTACCCAATACTTTGCCATTAGGATCGAGCAGGAAAGCCTGGGGGATGTATTGTACGCCATACTCGTTGGCGGGCACACATTTGCCTGTATTCCAGTCTACGAGGTCGCTCATATGGTAGGGCCATGAGAGGTTATCCTGCTTGATGGCATTGACCCAGGCTTCTTTATTCTTGTCCATTGATACGCTCACGACGGTAAAGCCTTTCTTCGCGTTTTTGAACTTTTTGGCTGAGTTTTCGCTGTAGAGCCTCACAAGGCCGGGGTTGGAGCGGCGGCATGGCCCGCACCATGATGCCCAGAAGTCGAGCAGCACATAGCGGCCTTTATTTACTTCCGATAGTTTCAGGGGTTTCCCTTCCGGGGTTGTCAGGGCCAGGTCTGGCGCCTGCTGGCCGATCTGGATCTTGGTGTTTGAGTACTGCGCCTGGGCGGCAACAAAGCTCAGCGCCAGCGCAAGTGTAGTGAGGATTTTTTTCATATTTTATAAATAAGAGGGTAAATGTAAGTGAAAATTATGTTGAAATGAAAAATTGAGACTATGGGAAATGTGAAAATTGACGTTGTCTGAACCGCAGATTAACCGTGCGTTTTCTGATTTCCCGTTGTTGCGAACTCTTTTTTTAGTGGGAAAATGGGGAAATGCAAATGGCTATAATCCTTTGCTGTACCTCATATATATTATTTTCGTTTTCCTCAACATCGCCCGACATTTCCCCGCTGTGCCCTATTGTCTGAATCAGGACCTTCGGAATTTTTGGGCTAAGGAGGATATTCTTGTTTTCAGTTGCTTAGATTTCCACTTTATTACCCATTGTTACCCATTGTTGTCTGAATCACAGATTAGCTATGAGGTTACTGATTTACCGATCTCCCCATTGTTGTGAAAACTTTTTTGCGGGGAATGGGGAAATGCAAATGGCTACAATCCTTTACTGTGGCTCATATCGCTTTTTATCGAAATCCCCAACATCACCCGACATTTCCCCGCTGTGCCCTATTGTCTGAATCAGGATTTTCGGAATTTTTGGATAAGGAGGATGTCCTTGTTTCAGTTGCTTAGATTTCCTCTTGATTACCCATTTGAGTAACATGGGTTTTTCTGAACACCTGATCGCGGCCAAACATAAACCCAGAGCGTTATGACCGCAATAATGATGCCAAATGAATGAAAAATGCACTATGGTAGAAAATAATTGCTCGTGGCGGTAGCCAGTGATATGGGGAGAAGGGATGGAAAATGAATATTGTTTATCTGACTCTGCCTGCCTGCCGGGTAGGGAGGCCATGAAAAAAGAAACATAATAAGGACGACGCCGTTACAAATCTGGAACCAATTGCCGAAAAACTATTGTGTGTCTTGTCAAATAACGCAGTTATCTCACCAATTCTTTGTATCGTCGCCAAATCTAAATCCTAATGACATAATGAGGGTGCCGCCGGCGGAGTTTAATGAACTTGATTCGTTTGTAACTATGTTAAGTTCATCTCGCTTGTAAATGTTGTTAATAAGTTTCACAGACACATACGAGCCCCAGCCGCGATATGTGAGGCGGAGAAAATATCCGAGACCTAAGCCGAGGTATATGCCATTGTTGTTGGGAACGGAATACCTGTAACTTCCTTCGAGGACGGAGTCGTTATTGTGTTTGTAAAAATTCAGGCCGAGATCTACGATTACAAAATACTGGCTGATACGCTCCGGGCGGATGCGGAAGCGCATGTCGGCAAATATGGCTGGTGTAAAGCAGTGGGTGTTGGTAGCCGCAGGATGAAATACATAGCTCTGTGCACCGGCACCGATACCTATGTACCTGATGAGGTTGTAATTATATGTTGCTGAAAAGCCGGGATCGAAATAGGCAAGGCTGGGCCCTATGTCGGTGTACAGATAATTTTTTTGTGCCGATGTGTGCAGCGGATCGAGGAGTATCAATAATGCAATAAGGGCATATTTCATGGGGCTGCTTTCTTAAAGAGTTTGAAATAATAGTTGCCAATCCTGCCTTCTGTGCTTTTGCCTGACCTAAAGATAAATAATTGCGGGCAATTTCAGTAAATCATCGGTCCGGTGCAGGAATCAGTGAACAGAGGGATCAACCGATCAACCCCTTGCATATCTTCTTAGCTATTCCGGGTCCTTCGTATATGAAGCCGGTATAGACCTGCACGAGTGATGCCCCGGCATCGAGTTTTTCCCTGGCATCGGCGGCGGTAAAGATACCCCCGGAGGCTATGATAGGAATCTCAGCATTGCTATGGGTGTGAATGTAACGGATGACATTGGTGGCGCGCTGGCGCAGGGGCAGGCCACTGAGGCCGCCGGCTCCCATCTCGTTGATGATGCCAACCTCGGTAGCAAGCTTGTCGCGGCTGATGGTAGTGTTGGTGGCAACAATACCGGCCAGTTCTGTGTTGCGCACAATGTCAATAATATCGTCGAGCTGTTCGTTGGTGAGGTCGGGGGCTATTTTCAGCAGAATAGGTTTGTGGTGATACTGCCTGTTTATGGCCTGCAGGCGGTTCAGCAGATCGGTAAGGGGTTCCTTGTCCTGCAGGGCGCGCAGGCCCGGGGTATTTGGGCTGCTCACGTTCACCACAAAGTAGTCGACAGAGTCATACAGCTCACGAAAGCATTTTTCGTAGTCGTCGCCCGCATTTTCGTTGGGGGTGTCTTTGTTCTTACCAATATTGCCACCGATGATGATGCGTTCCCGGCGGTGTTTGAGGCGGGCTGCGGCGGCCTCGGCGCCATCGTTGTTGAAGCCCATGCGGTTGATAAGGGCCTTGTCGGCAGGCAGGCGAAAGAGCCTTGGCCTGGGGTTACCGGGCTGGGCGAGGGGGGTGACGGTGCCTATCTCCACAAAGCCAAAGCCGAGGCAGGCCAGCGGGTCGGTGTACTTCGCGTCTTTGTCGAAGCCGGCGGCCAGGCCCACGGGGTTGGGAAATGTAATACCCCACAAGGTGCGTTCCAGCCCGGCATCTTTGACCACGAAGCAGGCCTTCAGCAGGCTGCGCAGCAATCCTACCGAATAAGCAAACGATAGCCGCTTCATGACCCAATGATGCACTTTCTCAGCATCGACGAAGAACAGTATTTTTCTTATGAGGGGATACATTGTTAGTCGTTAGTAGATAGTCGTTAGTCGTTAGTGGTTGGTCGTTAGTTGTTTGTGGGGGCAAAGATACATTTACATTTGGATGGGTTTTTGTTTTCGCGGGGCGGGGCGTAACATTTAGAATTATGAAAAGTAATTTAACAAAAATAACAGCAGTAAAATTGAGTTAAAACGTAATTTAGCACCATCATGCCGATAAGAGGTTTATTGCTGTTTCTTTTTTTGTGCCTGGCCTGTGTACCGGCCTTTGCGCAGGCAATAAAGGGCGAGGTGGAGGACATGGATGACAAGAAGCCGATAGCCGATGTGAGTATAGAAAATATACATACATCCCTCGATATTTTGACCTACGATAATGGTACTTTTTTGATAGCTGCATCGAGCGGGCAACTACTTGAATTCAGGAAGCCGGGGTATAAGACGGTACGGGTGCGCATACCGCAAGGGTATGTACCTTCTTACTTTAAGATCATCATGAAGAAGGGGATATCGGAAATAAAGGATATGTATGCCGAGCGCACAAACCGCTACGACTATACCAGCGACAGTATCCGGTATCACGAACTATATAAGCATGAACTCGACTTCCCCAAAATGTCGGCCATAGATATGATAGCGCATCCGTTCTCGGCTATGAGTGGCAAGAACAGGGAGATATGGGCGTTCCAGGATGACTTTGATGCTTTTGAAAAAGAGAAATATGTGGATAAGACTTTTAATGAGGCGGTCATTACCAGGTTCACGGGCCTAACCGGTGATAGTCTTCATTACTTTATGAGGAGATACCGGCCAACCTACCAGCAGCTGAAGTCGATGAACGACTATACATTCTATAATTATATAAAACTGAATGCGCAGCATTACCGCAGTATATTCACGCCGAGGTCTGCGCAATGAATTATAAACCAGTTAATTGCAGATGTTATTTAACCTTGTATATCAGGCTGATCTTTTGAAATTCTTCTTTCCGGGGCGGGAAAAAGCGCCTGTGAAAATGCGGTATTGGGTGCTTATGGCATCGTAAAGTGCCTCGGCCGTATTATAGTTCTGAGCCTTATTGGATATGCCGTATATGTTTGCATCAATATTGAAATAGGCTATGGCCTTGTCGGGATGAGCAAGGATATGTTTATCTTCCTTTATAGTATAATCGTCGACCAACAGTTGAATGCCCCCAAGTTCAAACCGATACCCTCCATCGTCCTGTTTTTTAATCCTGAATTGGTACATTGTCCTTCTTTTGCCGTTGTATATGCAAAAACCGAGCAAAAAATAACAAATACGTACGAATAATATTTATTTAGGAAAATATTTAGAATTATTTATGTAGAGATAACAATAATAAAATATTGATAGTCAATCAATTGCTATTAAAATCGTTATTTATTTTATTGAAAAAAAGAAAAAGGATAAAAAATTCCCGCCAGATATTAAAGTCTTAAAATGCTTTAACATTTGTGGAAAAAAATGCACAGATTGTTGAATTATAAAATGATAATTTACTAATTACATGTTAACGGAGTCGGCTTTTTGCCCTTAGCTGCTTGTAGATCTTTATGGCGCTCATGAGCAATAGAATGAGCAGCACCAGGCCGCCGAGTCCCCAAAGCAGGCTGAT